>NZ_JBELQE010000018.1:0-33420 GCF_040270385.1 Methylorubrum podarium
CGCGCCCGCGCGCCTCCCCCACCGCGTGCCCCCCCTCCCTCCCCGGCGGGCCCACACCCCGGCCCCCCCCGGCCGGGTCTGGACCCATTACGCGGCGGTCTCGGGCCGGTTCTCGCGCATCAGCTTCACGAAGCGCTCGAACAGGTAGTGGCTGTCGCGCGGGCCCGGCGAGGCCTCCGGGTGGTGCTGCACCGAGAAGGCCGGGCGGTCGGTGAGCGAGAGACCGCAATTCGAGCCGTCGAACAGCGAGACGTGAGTCTCGACCGCCGTCGCGGGCAGGCTCTTGGGATCGACCGCGAAGCCGTGGTTCATCGAGACGATCTCGACCTTGCCGGTGGTGTGGTCCTTCACCGGATGGTTCGCGCCGTGATGGCCCTGGCCCATCTTCACCGTGCGCCCGCCCAGCGCGAGACCCATGAGCTGGTGGCCGAGGCAGATGCCGAAGGTCGGCACTCGCTCGTCGAGCAGCTTGCGGATCACCGGCACGGCATATTCGCCGGTCGCGGCCGGATCGCCGGGGCCGTTGGAGAGGAACACGCCGTCTGGCTTCAGCGCGAGGATGTCCTCGGCCTTGGTGGTGGCGGGCACCACCGTGACGTCGCAGCCGGCTTGCGCGAGCAGGCGCAGGATGTTGCGCTTCACCCCGTAATCGATCGCCACGACCTTGAGGCCCTGGCCCGGCGCCCGCGAGCCGTAGCCGCCCTTCACGGCCCAGACGGTCTCGGTCCAGGCCGAGACGTCGCGGGAGGTCACCGGCGGCACGAGGTCGAGACCCTCCATCGGCGCCAGCGCGGCGGCGCGGGCCTTCAGCGCCTCGCGGTCGAACCGGCCCTCGGGATCGTTGGCGATGACGGCGTTCGGCATGCCGCGGTCGCGGATCAGCGCGGTCAGCGCCCGGGTGTCGATGCCGGTGATGCCGACGATGCCGCGGGCCTTGAGCCAGCCGTCGAGGTGGGAGGAGGAGCGCCAGTTCGACGGCTTGGTGACGGCGGACGCGATCACCGCGCCGCGCACGCCGGAGGCCGGCGCCTGGTCCAGGCTCTCCAGATCCTCGTCGTTGGTGCCGACATTGCCGATATGCGGGAAGGTGAAGGTGACGATCTGCCCGGCATAGGATGGGTCGGTCAGGATCTCCTGATAGCCCGTCATCGCCGTGTTGAAGCAGACCTCGCCGTCGGCGATCCCCGTCTGGCCGATGCCGAAGCCTTCGAGAACGGTGCCGTCGGCCAGCACGAGCAGCGCCGTGACGAGGGGCTCGCTCCACGGCTCCGGGGTCTTGGGCGCGAGGTTCGTGCGCGCGGGATCGGCGCGCAGGGTCGCGGGTTCGTCTTGCAGCATGGGTCCGATCCGGCTTATGTCCGCGGCCTCGCGCGGCCGCATCATCGGGCCGCGGGGCAAGGCGATCTCTCGCGGGGCTCATAGCGAGCCGGCCGCGTCCGGGTCAATCTGGGCGCGGAAGCCGCCCCGCGCAATGCCCCGGACAAGCGGAGCATCCGCGCCGAACCTTTTGACAGGAGTGACGTCATCATGCTGCGCGAGCGCATCACCGCCGAGATGAAGGAGGCCATGAAGGCCGGCGAGAAGCAGAAGCTCTCGACGGTCCGCATGATTCAGGCGGCGCTCAAGGATCGCGACATCGCCGCCCGCGGCGAGGGCAAGGGCCAGACGAGCGACGAGGAGATCCTCGCGCTCCTGCAGAAGATGATCAAGCAGCGCCAGGAAGCCGCCGGCGTCTACGAGCAGGGCGGCCGGCCCGAACTCGCCGAGAGCGAGCGCGCCGAGGCCGAGATCATCCAGACCTTCCTGCCGCAGCAGCTGGACGAGGCGGAGACCCGCACGGCGATCGCCGACGCCATCGCCGAAACGGGCGCCGAGAGCCCGAAGGACATGGGCAAGGTGATCGCGGCCCTGAAGGGCAAGTATACCGGCCGCATGGATTTCGGCCGCGCGAGCGCGCTGGTGAAGGACGCGCTGGCGGGGAAGTAAGACACTCTCGGTCGACCGATCGTCCTCTCCGTCATGGCGAGGCGGAGCCGAAGCCTTCCAGGGCGCGCCCTCTCCGAAAAGGTCGCGCCGCTGGATCGCTTCGCTGACGCTCGCGATGACGGCGGAGGTCGATCCTGCCTCACGCCGGCCCGGCGTCGATCCGCGTCCGGAAGATCGCGTAGGGCCGCTCCTGCCGGTCGATGCCGCCGTTGTGCTCCGGGCGGCGGTTGGCCTGGGCGGAGGAGAGATAGAGCCAGCCGTCGCCGGTGATCCAGAACGTGTCCGGCCAGATCAGGCGCGGATCGGTGGCAAGGAGCTCGATCCGGCCATCCGGGTCGCGGCGGCCGATGCCGTTGAACTCCTGCAGGCTCAGATAGAGCCGGTCGCGCGAATCGGCGATCAACCCGCCGGTCAGTCCCTTCTCGCCGAGATCCGTCACCGTCGCCGCGACCGCCGCGTCGTCCTGTCCCGCATCGAGCAGCGCGGCGGTCTCGACCGCGTAGAGGCGCCGGCTCATCAGCGGCGTGTAGTAGAGCCGCTTACCGTCGGGGCTCAGCGCGATGCCGTTGGCGCCACCCTCGATCGGGCTCGTCGTGCCGTCGGCCGCGCGCTTGAGCAGCACCCGGCCCTCGACGATCTTGAGGAGCCCGGGCACCGATCGCGTGCTGGCATGGCCCGCGAGGCGCCGCACGGCGCGGCCGCTCGCGAGATCCACGGCGATCAGCGCACCCTCGCCGTCCTGCCCCTGATCGGTGACGTAGGCGACCTCGCGGCCGGGCCGGACATCGACCCGCAGGTCGTTGAGCGAGGAGGTCTTGGTCACGACCGATTGCAGGGAGATCGTGCGCAGGATCCGGTTCGTGGCCGGATCGATGCAGACGAGCTTGGCCGCGCCGGGGGCCGGCTCGCCGGACGAGGCCATCAGCCCGGCATCGAGCAGCCAGAGGCGGTTGTTCCGGTCGAAAACCCCGTTGGGGACGTGGAACAGCGTCTCGGCGGGCCGCGACGGATCGGGCCGGTTCGCCGCCTCGCTCGGGTAGGGCACGACCCGCCCGTCCGGAGACAGCTCGCCCGCGGTGAACACCGTCGTCTCGTCGAAGCGCGGCATGAACAGGAACATCCGGCCGTCCTTGGAGAGCGTCAGCCCGGTCGGCGTCGTCGGCGCCCGCGCGGCGACGACGAGGTCCAGGGCGCCGACCGCCTTGGTCGCCGGTTGTGCGAGAACCGGCCGCGCCGCCATCGTCCGCGCCGCGGCGAGAGCGGCAGCGGAGGCGAGCAGCCTGCGCCGCACGAATTGGATCGTCATGGCGGCCTCCTTCAGGCGCGGGTCGCAGCGCCGCGGACCTTTGTCTCGACGGCGAGCACCCGCTTGCCCGCGCAGACGAACAGCCGCCGCCCGTCCTGACCGCCGAAGGCGATGTTGGCGCAGGGCCCCTCGGTCGGGATGTGGCCGACCGGGCGCCCCTCGGCCGACCAGATCCGCACGCCGTCGCCGGTGCCGGCATAGACCCGGCCCTCGGCATCGACCTTGAGGCCGTCCGGCACGCCGTTCGGTACGGTGGCGAAGACGCGCTCGTTCGAGAGCCGCCCGTCCGAGACGTCGAAGGCCCTGATCTCGCCCGGTGCCCCTTCGCGGTTGGCCGACTCGCTGACGTAGAGAATCCGCTCGTCCGGCGAGAAGGCGAGGCCGTTCGGCTGCACGAACCGGTCCGTGACGACCGCGAGGGACCCGCCGGGGGCGAAGCGGAAGACGAAGCGGCCCTTCTGCTCGGACGGGCGCGGCTCGCCCTCCTCGGCCTGATCGATGCCGTAACTCGGATCGGTGAACCAGAGGGCGCCGTCGCGGGCGACCACGACGTCGTTGGGCGAGTTGAGCCGCCCGCCGGCGTAGCGATCCGCCAGCACGGTGAGACTGCCGTCGGTCTCCAGCCGCACGACCCGCGAGGTGCGGTGCTCACAGGTGATCAGGCGGCCCCGCGCGTCGAGGGTATTGCCGTTGGCGTTGTTCGAGGGTTCACGGAACACCTCCGCGCGGCCGCCCTCGCGTATCAGCATCATCCGGTTGCGGCGCACGTCGCTGAACACGAGGCCTCCGAGTTCGGGTGCCCAGACCGGCCCCTCGCACCACGTTCCTTCATCGTAGAGCGTCTCGACCCGTGCCGCGGGATCGAGGACCGCCGAAAGCGTGTCGGCGGCCCGCGCCCTCGGGGCGAAGACGGCGAGCAGGGCGAGGCCGAGGAGCGGGCGGCGGGGCACGCCACGGCAGAAGCGAGGGAGCGATTCGGGCATCGACTCGCAAACGCGTCGTGCGCGCGAAGGCTCCGGTTCGATCCGTTTTCGCGATACCGCTTTTGATCGTCCAAGTTGAAAAAATGGGGACAGACAGAGGAGCAGAAAAGGGGCGTTCAGAGGCCGCCAGTTCGTAGGCGGCCGACTAAATGCATGCAGGATAACGTGTTCTTAGCCGCCAAGACATCGTTTCCGCCGGCGGTCGGTCACCGACGACCGGGGGATATACCGAATTACAAGTTGATGGTGCGGCGCGGATTGTGATCAATTCCCCATACGCCCGAGTAGTCGCGCCCTTGCGGGTGGCGCACGCACGGTGCTCGGCGGGGGGTGACCGGAAATGCCACTCTTCTATACACTGTCCGATTGGGTTCCGGAAAATATGTGCTGCTCGATCTCGGACTTGCGCGGCTTTGCCGACGCTGCAAGCTGGTCAGGGATAGCCTCCGCGCTTCTCAGCATCATCCTTCCCATCGGAATATTCCTCGGAATTTATAATATTCGCCATGCAAGAACTGCAGAGATAGAAAATCTGGGGAAATTGTTCGGATTCTCCAAGGATGAAGATAGAAAGACGATTGTTCCATCCTATGATATCATTCATTCGCGCTACAATAATGAATTGACGTTGGGAGGCATCCTTTCTTCATCCGTGCAGTACTTTTTCCCTGTCGCCTTGTTTGTGCTTCTGAGCTTGATCGGCTTCGGAGCGGCCTTTTCGCCTCAGATCTCCGATTGCGCCGGTAACAAACAAAGTCCGCTGGTGAATCCCGACGGGACGCTGCTCGGGTCGCTCGTCTACTCGTTCTTCGGAGCCTATCTCTGGTCGATCGGTCACTTGGTCAGACGTGTGGCCAACTACGACCTCTCTCCGATTTCGTTCTTCCAGGCCGTCCTTCATCTGTTGCTGGCGGTTTTCGTCAGTGCAGCCATCTGGCATGCTCACATCTTCCACCATGGCGGCACCAATTTCCTCGTCGCCGTCGCCTTCATCATCGGCTGGTTCCCCGATCTCTTTCTCGGCATGCTCGCCGCCAAGTTTCCGTGGCTTGCCTTGAAGAAAATCAATCCGGAAACATCGGCGCTGCGTGAGGATATCCCGCTCGATACGATCCTCGGCATCGATTCGTTCATCAAGCTGCGCTTGAACGAACACGAAATCATGGACGTGCAGAACCTTGCCACCGCGAATCCGATCAAGATCGCGATCGAGACGCCCTACGGATTGCTGGAGGCGGTCGATTGGGTGGCGCAAGCCCAACTAATTCTGGCCGTGGGCTCGGCCAACGTCGTCGCGTTGCGCAAGTACAATATCCGGACGGTGTTCGATCTCGAGCGTGCGACGCGGAATCCCGCCATCAGTCGGCAGCTTCTTCAGATCCTGAAGCGCGTCGCCCCGAGCAACCCGGCCCCGGAAGTCGGCGCCGATGCGGCCGCGCCGGCACGACCGGACAGGGATGAGAGTCCGGCTTCCGGCCGTGCGGCGGCCGAGAACGTCGACCCGGGAGAACTCAAGAAGGGGAACAGCCAGCCGTCGCTCGACCTCGATGACGAGTTCGCTGCCTTCGTCAGCTTCGTCCGTGACGACCTGCATGTGCGCCGCCTGCGCCAGATCTGGGACATCCTGAACCAGCATTTCGACGCGCGCTACGCCGCCACGTAAGCGGCCACCGTCGTGACGAGGGAAGAGACTCGGTTAAGTCCGTTCGGCTAGGTTACATGGCCCGGACATCGCCCCTGTCCCATCTCAGCGCGATCAGAGCCCCGTGCGCTACCCGCCCCACATCCTCGAAGAGATCCGCGCCCGCGTGCCCACCTCCGAGGTGGTCGGCCGGCGCGTGCGCCTCAAGAAGGCCGGCCGCGAGTGGCGCGGCCTGTCGCCGTTCAACTCCGAGAAGACGCCCTCCTTCTACGTGAACGACCAGAAGCAGTTCTATCACTGCTTCTCGTCCGGCAAGCACGGCGACATCTTCAAATTCGTTATGGAGACGGAAGGCTTGAGCTTTCCCGAGGCCGTGGAGCGGCTGGCGAGCGAAGCGGGCGTCACCCTGCCGAAGATGACGGTGGAGAGCGAGCAGGCCGAGGAGCGGCGCAAGGGCGCCCTCGAAGTGATGGAGCTGGCCGCCGCCTATTTCGAGGAGCAGTTGCGCGGGCAGGCCGGGGCCGAGGCCAGGGCCTATCTCGACCGCCGCGCCCTGAGCGAGGCCACGCGCCAAAAGTTCCGGCTCGGCTATTCCCTGTCCGGGCGCTACGCCCTGCGCGATTACCTCGCCGGCAAGGGCGTCGATCGCGACCTGATGCTCGAACTAGGGCTCCTCGCCACCGCCGAAGGCGTGAGCGTTCCCTACGACAAGTTCCGCGACCGGATCATGTTTCCGATCCTCGACATCCGCGGCCGGGTCGTCGCCTTCGGCGGCCGGGCGATGCAGGCGGACGCCAAGGCGAAGTACATGAACTCGCCGGAGACGCCGCTCTTCCACAAGGGGCGGATGCTCTACAACCTCCACGCCGCCCGAAAGGCCGCGCACGACCGGAGCCGGATCATCGCGGTGGAGGGCTATGTCGACGTCATCGCCATGACGCTCGCCGGCTACCCCGAGACCGTCGCGCCCCTCGGTACCGCGCTGACCGAGGATCAGCTCGCCCTGCTCTGGCGCCATGCCGACGAGCCGATCCTCTGCTTCGACGGCGACGGGGCGGGCCAGCGGGCCGCCTTCCGCGCCCTCGACGTGGCTCTGCCGATGCTGGAGCCGGGCAAGTCCCTGCGCATCGCGATGCTGCCCGAGGGCCAGGACCCGGATGACCTGATGCGCGCCAGCGGCCCCTCGGCGATCGAGGCGGTGCTCTCAGGCGCGCGACCGCTCGTCGAGATGCTGTGGGCCCGCGAGTCGGAGGCGGCGACCCTCGATACGCCGGAGCGCCGGGCCGGGCTCGCCCGGACCCTGCGGGAGACGGTGGCCGGCATCCGCGACGAGACCGTGCGCCGCTTCTACCGCGACGATATCGAAGAACGGCTGCGGGGGCTTTCGGGTGGATTTTCCGGCGGACGCGCCGAGCGCATGGCCGGCGGGCGTACCGCGAACCCGCGCGGTACGCCGTTCCAGCGCCGGCCGCGCCCCGGCGATCCGCCGCCCTCGCCGCGCATCACGACCGGCTTCAACCCGCTCCTGAAGGCGGCGGCGCCCGTGCCGGCGGCGGGCGGGCGGGCGGCCAAGCGCGAGGCGATGATCGTCATGAGCCTGCTCGCGCACCCGGAACTGCTCGGGATCGAGGAGGAGGCGCTCGCCGCCCTCGAACTGGTCAACCCCGATGCCCGGGCGCTCCGCGCCCTCCTGCTCGACCGGGCGGCGGAGGCCGGTACGCCGGAGCCGGAGCTGATGGAGGCGCGGCTGCGCCGGGCCGGGCTCGAGGAGGCGCACGGACGGCTGCTCGCCCTGGTCGGTCCCGGCGACCGCTGGATGCTCGATCCGAACGCCGACCCGCAGCGCCTGGAACAAACTCTGCATCAAGCCGTGATCTTGCACCGGCAGTCGGGAGCGCTACATAGCGAACTCCACCAAGCTGAGAGAGCTCTTGCCGAGGATGGGTCCGAGGCCAATTTCGCTTGGCTGTGCGATGTGCAGCAGCAATTGGCGGTCATCGCCGCGGCCGAAGCGGAGGCGGAGGTCTCTCAGGAGGGATGAATTCGTGCCGGCGTGACCGGAGGGTGACGGCGGCGAGAAGCCGACTTGGTTAACGGTCGGTCAACGCACGGCAAGTTAGAGCGGATGCAACGAGAATCGGCGCGGGCACTCGACAAGCGCGCCATTCCACGACATTGCGACGGGTCTTTCGCGGAGCGCGCGGGCTCAGCCTGCGGCGCTCCCACGAGAACAATAGGCTGAGCATGGCAACGAAGGCAACCGAGCGGGACGATGCGGACGCCGCCCAGGATCAACCGACGGACGGCCCGCTCCTTGACCTGACGGATGCCGCGGTCAAGCGGATGGTCAAGCTCGCGAAGAAGCGCGGCTACGTCACCTACGAAGAGATCAACGAAGTCCTCCCCGACGGTCAGGTCGACGGCGACCAGATCGAGGACGTGCTCGCGCAGCTCGACGACATGGGCATCCGCGTGGTCGAGGCGGAGGAATCCGAGGAGACCGCGACCGAGGCCAAAGCAAACGGCGAGGCCTCCGAGGAGGAGGAGAGCGCCGAGGGCGGCGAGGTCGTCGAGGCCTCCGGCTCGCGCGCCGTCGCGGTCGCGACCCCCACCACCCGCGAGCCGACCGACCGCACGGACGATCCCGTGCGCATGTACCTGCGCGAGATGGGCTCGGTCGAGCTGCTCTCGCGCGAGGGCGAGATCGCGATCGCCAAGCGCATCGAGGCCGGCCGCGAGGCGATGATCGCGGGCCTCTGCGAGAGCCCGCTGACCTTCCAGGCCATCATCATCTGGCGCGACGAACTCGTCGACGGCAAGGTTCTGCTGCGCGACATCATCGACCTCGAGGCCACCTATGCCGGCCCCGATGCCCGCGGCGCGCCGCAGGAGGCGGAGAGCGAGACCGAGGAATCGGAGGAAGGCGACGGCGCCGTCCCGCCGGAAGGCGGGGACGACGAGGACGACATGGAGAACAACGTGTCGCTCGCGGCCATGGAGGCCGAGATCAAGCCGCGCGTTCTCGAAACCTTCGACAACATCGCCTCGAACTACCGCAAGCTGCGCAAGCTCCAGAACGAGGAGACGGAGCTGAAGGCCGGCGGCGGCACGGTCACCTCGGCTCAGACCAAGAAGCAGGCCGAGCTGAAGGACATCGTCGTCACCGACGTGAAGTCGCTCTCGCTCAACGCCAACCGCATCGAGGCGCTGGTCGAGCAGCTCTACGACATCAACAAGCGCCTCATCAGCCATGAGGGCCGTCTGATGCGCGCCGCCGAGCACCACGGCGTCGCCCGCGACGAGTTCCTGCGCCACTACCAGGGCTACGAGCTCGACCCGAACTGGATGGACCGTGTCGCCACGCTCGGCGGCAAGGGCTGGAAGAACTTCGTCGATCGCGGCGGCCGGCAGGTCGCGGACCTGCGCGAGCAGATCCTGACCCTCGCCTCCGAGACCGGCCTGCAGATCGGCGAGTACCGCAAGATCGTCGCGATGGTGCAGAAGGGCGAGCGCGAGGCCCGCCAAGCGAAGAAGGAGATGATCGAGGCCAACCTCCGCCTCGTGATCTCGATCGCCAAGAAGTACACCAACCGCGGCCTGCAGTTCCTGGACCTGATCCAGGAGGGCAATATCGGCCTGATGAAGGCGGTCGATAAGTTCGAGTACCGCCGCGGCTACAAGTTCTCGACCTACGCCACGTGGTGGATCCGGCAGGCGATCACCCGCTCGATCGCCGATCAGGCCCGCACGATCCGCATTCCCGTGCACATGATCGAGACGATCAACAAGATCGTTCGTACCTCGCGTCAGATGCTGCACGAGATCGGCCGCGAGCCGACCCCGGAGGAACTGGCCGAGAAGCTGGCCATGCCGCTGGAGAAAGTGCGAAAAGTCCTGAAGATCGCCAAGGAGCCGATCTCCCTCGAGACGCCGATCGGCGACGAGGAGGATTCGCATCTCGGCGACTTCATCGAGGACAAGAACGTCGTCCTGCCGATCGATGCGGCGATCCAGTCGAACCTGCGCGAGACCACGACCCGGGTGCTCGCCTCGCTGACGCCCCGCGAGGAGCGCGTGCTGCGCATGCGCTTCGGCATCGGCATGAACACCGACCACACCCTCGAAGAGGTCGGCCAGCAATTCTCGGTGACCCGCGAGCGCATCCGCCAGATCGAGGCGAAGGCCCTGCGCAAGCTCAAGCATCCGAGCCGGTCGCGGAAGCTCCGAAGCTTCCTTGACAACTGATCCGGACCACGAAGCGGCCGCCCCCCGGGGCGGCCGTTCTCGTTTCAGCGTCCGCCCTGGCCGGAAGGGCGCCAGGCGCGGCGCGCGAGGAGGGCGGCCAAGGCGCCGACGGCGCCGACGGGCGCGTAGACGGCCAGGAGGGCAAGGCCCAGGCCCGCCTCCCCGAACAGACGGTCGCTGAGAAGCCCGACCAGGGGCGGCCCGAGGCCGAAGCCCGTGAGGGAGACGGTGGCGAAGAAGAGGGCGTTGACCCGGCCTCGTAGCGGCTTCGGGGTCAGGATCTGGATGCCGGCCAATCCGGGCGGGGCGGCGAAGCCCAGGATCGCCACGAGCCCGGCGAACCCGGCGAGCGACAGGAACAGGTCGGTGCTCAGGCTCGCGAGGGCCGTGAGCGGCACCGCCAGGATCAGTCCGAGCGCCAGGATCAGCGGCGAGGCGTCCGTCCATCCGGCGCGGCGCAGACGGTCCAGGGTGAACCCGCCCGCGGCGTGGCCGATCGGGGCGGCGATCAGCACCAGGAGGCCGAGGCGCAGGCCGCTCTCTGCCGGACTGAACCCGAAGGCGCGGACGTAGAAGGTCGGCGCCCAGGCGGTGAGGGTCTGGCTCATGAGAACCCCGGCCGTGGCCGCGACCGTGTACGGCAGGTAGGCTCTCCGCCGCCGTCCGATCCAGGCCAGCGCGGTGCGGAGCGATGGCCTGCGAGGCATCCGCGAAGCCGTTCGGGAGCCGGCGGGGTGCCCCGGGGTCGGCCGGATGCGCAGGACGAGGAGCGCAAGAGGAAGGTTCGGCAGCGCCGCGAGGACGAGCAGGGCCTGCCACGGGGCGAGGGTCCCGAGACCGGGAAAGGCGAGGCCGCCCCGCGCGACGAGCCACGCCAGCACCGCCCCGCCCGCGACCAGGGCGAAGCTTCGACCGAGCGTGGACGCGGCGGTGAGCGCCGAGAGGCCCCGTCCGAGGCGGTCCCGGCGCAGATGCAGGCTCATCAGCGAGAGGGCGGCGGGGCCGAACCCCGCCTGTCCCAGGCCCAGCGCGCAGCGGGCCGCGAGCAGAGTGCCGAACCCGGCCGCGAGACCGCTGGCGAAGGTCGCCCCACCCCACAGGGCGAGGCCGGCCACGAGGAGGCCGCGCTGGCGGCCGCTATCGGCGACGACGCCGAGCAGCGGCAGGGCGAACGCGTAGGGCAGGGCGAAGGCCGAGCCCTGGAGCAGGCCGAGCTGGGTGTCGCTCAGCCCCAGCGCCTGCTTCAGCGGGGTCGCGAGCAGGGTGAGGAGAAACCGGTCGCTGAAGGCCATGAACTGGATCGATGCCAGCAGCGCGACTAGCGCCCAGCCCTCGAGACCGGCCCGTGCGGGCATCGTGCCAGGCGGCGGGTCGTGGGAAGCCGGTGACATCACGGGGTCAGTCGAGGGCACGCGACCACGCGGTCAGCAGGCGCGCGGCGCTCTCGCCGGCCGGAGGCTCGCCGCGGGCACCGGCGCGGGGAACGCGCATCTCGGCGCGGTAGCGACCCGGCGGCAGGCCGAACGTGCTGCGGAAGGCGCGGCTGCAATGGCTCTCGCTGGCGAAGCCGTGATCGAAGGTGAGGGTGGTGATCGAGCGCGTCTCGACCGGGTTGCGCAGGGCGGCGCCCAGCCGTTCGAGGCGACGGGCCAGGATGTGCTGCGCGACGCCGCCCGTCGGCTCGAACAGGCGGTAGAGCGCGCTGCGCGACAGCGCGGCTCCGCGCGCGACGGTTGCCACATCCAGTGTCGGGTCGTTCAGCCGCGCTTCGATGAACGCCTCGGCCCGCCGCCGCCGCAGATCGGCGATGATGCCCCCCGTCGCCTCGTCGTCGGGCCGCACCTGCCCGAGGGCTCCCGCCAGCAGCTCGGTCAGGGCGCGGGCGGTGCTCCCCGCGGTGTCCGGCGTAGTCGTGGCGGCCCGCCGGGCAAGCGACCCGATCAGGTCGCCGAGCAGGCCCGACACCGCTTCCGGCAGAACCTGCCCGTGATAGCGGCCCGCCTCGGGCGCCGCCGCCTCCACCAGTTCCCGGCTCAGGCTCACGGTGACGGTGCGGGCCGATTCGAGGCGTGTGCGCTGCGGACGGGTGAGATCGAACAGGATGACGTCGCCGGGGGCCAGACGCCGCTCCGCGTCGAGGGCGCCGCCGTGGAAGGTGCCGCTGCGCAGGTATTGAAGCGTGAAGTGGTCGAAGCCGTCGCGGCGCACACGGGTTCGGTCGCGCCGATGCTCGACCCCGCTCAAGGCGCGCTCGAAGACGTTCATCCGGCCGAACCGATGCGCCTCCACGCGGGCGTGAAACGGCGCATCGGTCGCCCTGACATCGGTTCCGCCCGCGTAGAGCGTCCGATAGCCCTCGAAGCCGTCGGTTTCGGAGGAGAATGTAAAAAATCGGTCTGACACGAGATGAAAGACAAAAAAGGATAATCGACGCGCAGCATCCGCTTTATCGGAGGCTTCGGTGTCATTCGCAAGTGCAAGATGCTGCCAAGACTTTTCAGCCAGCACCTGTCTGCGCGGCGTCATCCCATCGACCATCGACCCGTCCGGGCCTCTTGATCCGGCCCCGGCCCTGCGTCCATGGTGTCGGCATCGCTCCGCGCCCGCGTCACGATGCGGCCAAGCTCGCCCCGTAAGCATCCGACCCGCCGGGAGCCCGCCTCCGGTCACGGACGTCGACGGCGTTTCGTGCCCGGCGCGAAGCCTTGCTTTGACGACCCGAGAGCCCACCTTCTCCCGATGCGCGACGCGGACGCCCCGATACCAAAGCCGACGGCTCTCGCCGACGGATCGGAAGCCGAGGATGTCCCGTTCGGAGCGCTTCAACCCTGCGTTGGCATCCGTGACTGGCTGCTCGGCGAGGGCGCCCGGCTGCCGAAGGCCGACGACCTCCTCGCGGGACTGGCCGAGCGTCTCAACGCCATCGGCGTGCCGATCGACCGTGCCTCCACCGCCATCGACACGCTGCACTCCGAGTATTCGGGCGTGGGCCGCGTCTGGACCCGCGGCGCCGGCTCGACGGTGCGGCTGTTCCCGCACGGCGAGGTCTCGACGAAGGCCTATCATGCCAGCCCGTTCTACGTGGTGCATGAGACAGGCGAGTGGCTGAG
This sequence comes from Methylorubrum podarium, assembly GCF_040270385.1. Taxonomy (NCBI): domain Bacteria; kingdom Pseudomonadati; phylum Pseudomonadota; class Alphaproteobacteria; order Hyphomicrobiales; family Methylobacteriaceae; genus Methylorubrum; species Methylorubrum podarium. The sequence continues at coordinate 13,273 of NZ_JBELQE010000018.1, forward strand.
CCTCGATCTCGCCGAGACGGCCGACGACGCCTACGCCATCATTCCCGAGCTCAAGGCCGCCGGATACACGCACTACCTCGTCGCCCCGTTGATCTTCACCAACGGCACCAAGAACGGCATCACCTTCGCCACGCGCGCCGAGGGCGGGTTCCGCGACGACGACATCGCGATCCTGCGCTTCGTCATGCCCGCCCTCGCCGCGGTGATGGAGATGCGCCTGCTCAACAAGCAGCTCGACACGGTGCTGCGCATCTATGTCGGCGACGAGCCGCACCGGGCGATCCTTTCGGGCGACATCCGGCGCGGGCAGGTGCGCCGCATCCGCTCGGCGATCCTGTTCGCCGATATGCGCGACTACACGCGCCTGTCGGCCGACCGGACGCCGGAGGGCGCGGTCGATCTCCTCAACGCCTTCTTCGACTGCCTCGTCCCGCCGATCGAGCGGGAGGGCGGCGAGGTGCTGAAATATCTCGGCGACGGGCTGCTCGCGATCTTCCGCGAGTCGGGCGACGACCTCGGCGGCGCGGCCAAGAGCGCGCTCACCGCGGCGCAGGCGGCGCTGGCGGCGCTCACCGAGGCGAACGCGGTCGGGCGCTTCGGCGAGGGGGAGCGGGCGGTCGATGCTGGCATCGCCCTGCATCACGGCGAGGCGGCCTACGGCAATGTCGGCTCCGGCACCCGGCTCGATTTCACCGTGATCGGCCGCGACGTGAACCTCGCGAGCCGCCTCGCACGGCTCAATCGCACGCTTCAGGAACCGCTCCTGATGTCGAAGCCGTTCGTGGACTTCCTCTGGGGCGATCCCGAACCGCTCGGCAGCCATGCGCTGGACGGGTTCGATGAGCCGATGACGGTCTACCGTCCGAGCCGGAGACCGGCCGCGAAGGCCGCCGCCGCGGAATAAATTTCTCTAAAAACTCGGGTCCGTCGCTCCATTGCGCGCGACGCGCGGTGCATTCCGTGGAGCGAATGGCCCGATCACGGTGCGGGAGGGATTGACCGCGGGCTCGCGCGGGCCCACATCCGAAATGTTCCAGGGAGATCCCCGGCAAGGGGCTGAGAAACCGCTATCGCCGTCACCGGCAGCGCGGAAATCCTTCGAACCTGATCCGGCTCATACCGGCGTAGGGATTGGACCTGAGGGTCGCTCCATCGAGCGGACCCCGCTTCTTCAAGAAGCACATGGTGCCGGTTCCTGCGGGCAGACCCGTGGAAGGCCCGTTTCCGATGTCAGATCTGCTGACCTCCCCGATCGGCCAGCGACGCTCCCTCGCGATGCGCCCGCGCGCCGCCGACCTGCCGCAGCGCGCCGACGTCGCCGTGGTGGGCGCCGGGCTGATCGGCCTGTCGATCGCGTGGCGGCTGGCGCAGGCCGGCCGCTCGGTCACCGTGGTGGAGCGCGGGCGCGTCGGCAGCGGCGCGAGCCTCGCCGCGACCGGCATGCTGGCGCCCGCCGCCGAGCACGAGCCCGGCTCCGACCTGCTGCTGCCGCTGGCGCTCGAATCGCTGCGCCGCTGGTCCGGCTTCCGCGACGCGCTCCAGGCCGCGTCCGGCAAGGGGATCGATTATCGCGCCGACGGCACCCTCGTCATCGCCATCGGCCGCGACGAGGTCGAGCGCCTGCGCTTCCGCCACGACCTGCAGCGGCGCTCGGGCGTCGAGGCCGAGTGGCTGTCCGGCCCGGAGGTACGCGCCCGCGAGCCGCTGCTGCGCCCCAACGTCACCGCGGGCATCCTCTGTCCGCTGGACGCGCAGGTCGATCCCCGGCTCGTGATGGAGGCGCTGCTCGGCGCCTGCGAGGCGGCCGGTGTCGCGATCGTGGAGGAAGTCGCGGTGGAGGGTTTGGAGCGCCGGGGCGGGCGCGTCACCGGCCTGCGCGCTGCCGGCCGCGTGCTCGCGGCCGAGACGGTGATCCTCGCCGCCGGCGCCTGGAGCGGGGAGACGGGCCTGCTGCCCGACGACCTCGCGCTGCCGGTGCGCCCCCTCAAGGGGCAGTCGCTGGCACTGCGCACCACCAAGCGCACCGGCACCCTCTCCCGCATGGTCTGGAGCGAGTCCGTGCACATGGCGCCCAAGGGCGACGGGCACCTCATCGTCGGCGCCACGGTCGAGGATTGCGGTTTCAACGGCGGCGTCACCGCGGGCGGATTGTTCGCCCTGCTGGAAGGGGCGCGCCGCGTCCTGCCCGGCATCGAGGAGATGGAGATCGACGCGGTCTGGAGCGGCTTCCGCCCGACTTCGGACGACGACGCGCCGATCATCGAGGAGGCCGCACCGGGCCTCGTCGTCGCCACCGGCCACCACCGCAACGGATATCTCCTCGCCCCCGCCACCGCCGACGCGGTCGCCGCGCTGGTCGGCGAGGGGACGCTGCCGGATTTCGCCCGCGGGTTCGGCCGGGCGCGCTTCGCCTCGAACGAGGACCGGGGGAGGGCCGTGGCATGAGGCTGACCGTCAACGGAGAGCCTTGCGAGCGCGAGGCGCCGGATCTCGCCGCCCTGTTCGCGGCGGAAGCCGAGGAGCGGGGCATCGAGAGCCCCGAGGGCATCGCCATCGCCGTCAACGGCCGCGTCGTGCGGAAATCCGCCTGGGGCCAGACGGCCCTCAACGAGGGCGACCGCATCGAGATCGTCCGCGCCATGCAGGGAGGCTGAGCGCATGAACCATCACGACACCACCCTCGCGCAGGCCGCGGCCGGGGACGACGCGCTGGAGATCGCCGGCATCCGGCTCTCCTCGCGTCTGTTCATCGGCACGGCCGGCTATCCGAGCCAGGAGATCATGGCCCAGTCGGTGCGCGCCTCGGGCGCCGAGGTCGTGACCGCTTCGATCCGCCGGGTCTCGCTCCAGGGCCACGGCTCGGACACCTTCCAGAAGCTGAAGGGCGCCCGCTTCCTGCCCAACACCGCCGGCTGCGAGACGGCCCGCGACGCGATCATGACCGCCGAACTCGCCCGCGAGGCGCTCGGCACCGACTGGATCAAGGTCGAGGTGATCGGCGACCGCGAGACGCTCTACCCGGACGTGACCGAGCTGCTCGAAGCCTGCCGCCACCTCGTCGACGACGGCTTCACGGTGCTGCCCTACTGCAACGACGATCCGGTGATCTGCGAGCGGCTGGCCGATCTCGGCTGCGCCGCGGTGATGCCGATGGGCTCGCTGATCGGCTCCGGCATGGGCATCGCCAACCCGGCCAACATCGAGCTGATCTGCCGCCGGGCGAAGGTCCCGGTGATCGTCGATGCCGGCATCGGCACCGCTTCCGACGCGGTCATCGCCATGGAGCTGGGCGCCGCCGCCTGCCTCATCAACACCGCGGTGGCGAAGGCGGACGATCCCGTGCGGATGGCGGGCGCCATGCGCCGCGCCGTCGAGGCGGGACGCCTCGCCCATCTCGCCGGGCGCATCCCGCGCCGCGGCCGGGCCGAGCCGTCGAGCCCGCAGCTCGGCCTCGTCGGGTCGTGAGGGCGGGTGGGGCTTCCCTCCCTCCTCGTCGTCACCGACCGCCACGGCGCCGACCGGCCGCTCCCTGAGACCGTCCGCGCGGCGGTGGCGGGCGGCGTCCGCTTCGTCTGGCTGCGCGACCGCGATCTCGACCGCGGTGCGCGACGGGATCTCGCCCGCGACCTGATCGCGATCCTGGCGCCGGTCGGAGGCTGCCTCGTGGTCGGCGGTGACGTCGAACTCGCACGCGAGACCGGCGCACAGGGTGTGCACCTGCCGGGCTCCGCCGGGATCGACGGCATCCGGACGGCGCGGCAAACGCTCGGCGCCGCGGCGCTGATCGGGTTCTCGGCTCATTCGGTCGATGAGATCGGGGCGGCCGAGGCGGCGGGGGCCGATTACGCCACGCTCAGCCCGATATTCTTGACCGCGAGCAAGCCCGGCTACGGCCCCGCCCTCGGCCTCGATGCCTTGCACGCCGCGGCGGCCCACCGCCTGCCGGTCTTCGCCCTCGGCGGCATCGACGCCGCCAACGCCCGCGCCTGCCGCGAGGTCGGGGCGGCGGGCGTCGCGGCGATGGGCGGCGTGATGCGCGGTCCCGATCCGCGGGGCGCGGCGGCCCGGTTCCTCGCAAACCTCACGTGATACCCGAGCCGCTCGATGGCGTCGGTTCGATCACCATCACCGTCATTCCGGGGCCGCGCAGCGGAACCCGGAATCCACCCGAGATGCGCGGCTCAGCGTGGCATCACGGGTGGATTGCACGCCTCCGGCGCGCCCCTTCGCTTCGGGTCCGGGTTCGCCTTCGGCGCCCCGGAATGACGGGGAGGCGGCAATGAACCGATCCGCTGGACACCGTGTGAGGGGCGGCATTTTCGGCCGGCGGACCCTGTCGGATATCGGCCCTGCGCCGATCACCCCTGGCGCTGCGGCGCGAGGCGTATAGAAGCGCTGACAGAATTTCCTTCCAGCAAGGCGCCCGGACAGGGCTGCGAGCTCGACCGCATGATCAACTCTCCCCTCATGACCGTCATGGTCGATGCCGTGCGCAAGGCCGCCCGCGGCCTCAAGCGCGATTTCGGCGAGATCGAGAACCTCCAGGTCTCGCGCAAGGGTCCCGGCAACTTCGTCTCGGCCGCCGACAGGAAGGCGGAGGAAGTCCTGCGCGACGCGCTGATGAAGGCGCGGCCCGGCTATGGCCTGATCATGGAAGAGAGCGGCAACATCGAGGGCACCGACAGGAGCCATACCTGGCACGTCGATCCCCTCGACGGCACCACGAACTTCCTCCACGGCATCCCGCATTTTGCGATCTCGGTCGGGCTGGAGCGCGACGGCCAGATCGTCGCCGGCGTGATCTACGATCCGGCCAAGGACGAGCTGTTCATCGCCGAGCGCGGCAAGGGCGCCTTCCTCAACAACCGGCGCCTGCGCGTCTCCGGCCGCCAGGACTTCGCCGACGCGCTGGTCGCCTACGGCACGCCCTATCTCGGCCGCGGCAGCCACGGCCGTCTGCTCAAGGAGGTCGCCGCGGTGATGGCGGTCTCCGGCGGCACCCGCCGCCTCGGCTCGGCGGCGCTCGACCTCGCCTACGTCGCCTGCGGCCGGACCGACCTCTACTGGGAGCGCGACCTCCAGACATGGGACATCGCGGCGGGCATCATCGTCGTGCGCGAGGCCGGCGGCTTCGTCACCAGCGCCGACGGCGGCGCCGAGCCGCTCGCCGCCCGCTCGGTGGCCTGCGGCAACGAGGTGCTGCACCGCGAACTGATCGGCCTGCTGCGCAAGGCCGCCGCGTGAGCGGACGCGCGTATGGCCTCGCGCCGCCGCCTCTGCTCTAACCTCCGCGCATCCTGACAAGTCGAGCACCCCGCATGGAAGCCCGCCGCCATTCCGCCCTGAAGGACTCGGTCCGCTCGATTCCCGACTATCCGAAGCCGGGCATCATCTTTCGCGACATCACCACCCTGCTCAGCGATCCGCGCTCGTTCCGCCGCGCGGTCGACTCGCTGGTGCATCCTTACGCGGGCGGGCGGATCGATCAGGTCGCGGGCATCGAGGCGCGCGGCTTCATCCTCGGCGGCGCGGTGGCGCACCAGCTCTCGTCGGGCTTCGTGCCGATCCGCAAGAAGGGCAAGCTGCCCCACAAGACCGTCTCGACGGCCTACGCGCTCGAATACGGCACCGACGAGATCGAGATCCACGTCGATGCGATCAAGCCGGGCGACCGGGTGATCCTGGTCGACGACCTCATCGCCACCGGCGGCACCGCGACCGCGGCGGTGAACCTGCTGCGCCAGCTTGGCGCGGAGGTGGTCGCCGCCTGTTTCGTCATCGACCTGCCGGAGATCGGTGGCGCTCAGCGCCTGCGCGATCTCGGCGTCACCGTCCGCACGCTGATGGAGTTCGAGGGGCATTGAGCGCCCTCGGGCCGGGCTTTCCCGCCCATCCGGGTTCGGATTGATTGCTTCGGATTATCGCTCCAGTCCGTCATCGCGAGCGTGAGCGAAGCGATCCAGAGCGCGCCCTGTCCGGAGATGCCGCGCCCTGGATTGCTTCGGCTTCGCCTCGCAATGACGGAGGAGTAACCGAAGCCCTCCAGCGGATGGCGTGTCAGTAAAAAGCGGTCAGCCCGCCTCCACCGCGCGATCCTTCGGGCGTGCGCGGTCCGCCCGAAGAGCCGTCAAGCCGCCAGGCTGTCGAACAGCCCTTTGCCGTCGGTGCCGCCGACGAGGCCGTCAACGAAGTTCTCCGGGTGGGGCATCATGCCGAGCACGTTGCGCTGATCGGAATAGATGCCGGCGATGGAGTTCAGCGAGCCGTTGCGGTTCGCGTCCTCCGTCAGCGCGCCGGTGGCGTCGCAGTAGCGGAAAGCGATGCGGCCCTCGCCCTCGAGGCGGCCGACCGTCTCGGAATCGGCGAAGTAGTTGCCCTCGCCGTGCGCCACGCAGACGTCGATGACCTGACCCTCGGTATAGGCCGAGGTGAAGCGCGTGTCCGTGCGCTCGACCCGCAGGAACTGCCGGTGGCAGATGAAGCGGCGGTTGACGTTGCGCATCAGCACGCCGGGCAGGAGACCCGACTCGCACAGGATCTGGAAGCCGTTGCAGATGCCGAGGACGAGGCCGCCGCGGGCGGCGTGCGCGCGCACCGCGTCCATGGCCGCTGCCCGGCCGGCGATGGCGCCGCAGCGCAGATAATCGCCGTAGGAGAAGCCGCCCGGAACCACGGCGAGGTCCGTGCCGGCGGGCAGTTCCGTGTCGGCGTGCCAGACGCTGACGACCTCCGCGCCGGAGCGGCGGAGCGCCCGGGCCACGTCGCCGTCGCGATTCGACCCCGGAAAGACGACGACGGCGGCGCGCATCAGGCGATCTCGACGGTGTAGTTCTCGACGACGATGTTCGCGAGGAGCTTCTCGCAGGCGGCCTTCAGCGTCGCCTCGGCCTGTTCGCGGTTGTCGGAGGCGACCTCCAGGTCGAAGACCTTCCCCTGGCGCACCCCCGACACCTCCTGAATCCCGAACGACTTCAGCGCCGCCTCGATCGCCTTCCCCTGCGGATCGAGGACGCCGGTCTTCAAGGTGACGACGATGCGGGCTTTCATGGCAGGTACTCGTTTGGGAAATCGGCGAGCCGCGCCGTGAGGGGACGGTGGGGCCGGGGACGGAGCGGACCGCGCGCGACCGCATGCAGGGAGGCCGGATTTGCCGACGCGATCCGAGAGGGGCCAGTCAGCGGCGCGTTGCGGGAGGTTCTATCGCGATTTCGTGACTGCGTCACCGCGGGAACTCCCTCTACCGGCGCTTGGCCGGTCCGATCGGCTCGGCTTCGGTCGCGCGGCGCCACAGCTGGACCATGATCCAGGCGGCGACGAGGCTGAACAGCGCCATGAGCACGTGACCGACACGGTCACCCAGATCGAGCAGTCCGGCGAGCGCCCAGCCGGCCGCGATGGCTGCGGCGAACACTTCCGTGCCCACCAGCACCATCAGGCCGAGTATCGTGATGAGGTTCCGCATACCCGCGTAAGCCTGTTCAACCCTTTGAAAGGCGAACTAGCCTGAGCCCGGTGCCCGGCGCAACCGTTCCTGCGGACGGTCTTCCGCCCGTTCGAGAGATGGTTGGCACGATCTGACCGGAAAATGAAACGGCCGGCGGTGTCCCGCCGGCCGTCCGAGTCGTCAAACCGTCGCGGTGCCCGTCAGCGCGGCGCGCGCTTGGCGAGAATGCGCTGGAGCGTGCGGCGGTGCATGTTCAGGCGCCGGGCCGTCTCGGAGACGTTGCGCCCGCACAGCTCGTAGACCCGCTGGATGTGCTCCCAACGCACCCGGTCGGCCGACATCGGGTTCTCCGGCGGGTCGGCGCGCTCGCCCGGCTGGGCCATCAGCGTGCCGTGGATCTCGTCGGCGTCGGCGGGCTTGGCGAGATAGTCGAAGGCGCCGAGCTTCACCGCCGTCACGGCGGTCGCGATGTTGCCGTAGCCGGTGAGGATCACGCCGCGGGCCTCGGGGCGGCGCTCCTTCAGGCGGGCGATCACGTCGAGGCCGTTGCCGTCGCCGAGCCGCATGTCGATCACGGCGAAGGCCGGAGCCTTGGTCTCGACGGCAGCGACGCCCTCGCTGACGCTCTCGGCCACGTGCACCTCGTAGCCGCGCGACTCCATCGCCCGGGCGAGGCGGGTCGAGAACGGCTTGTCGTCGTCAACGATCAGCAGGCTGCGATCGCTGAAGGCGGAAAGAGGATCGGAATCGGAAAGAAAGGCGGTGTCCGAGCCTGGCACCGTCGTCCCGCTCTGCGTCAGCATGCGGCGCTCCTCGTCGGTTCGTGTCATCTATGTGCATTATATGGGTGCGGCATCGCGTTCCGTTAGGGGTCGCAGAGAATTGTGCGCAACGCGATGGGGCGCAATCGCCTCCCTCTCGAAAACGTGACGCGCCCAAGTTACCCGCACTAGGGCGCCGTGCGCTCCGGCCTCCGTCATGTTCGAGAGAAGAAGCTGCGCGCCGGAGCGTTCGATCAGCGTCTTGGCGATGAACAGGCCGAGGCCCAGGCCGCCGCCCGCCTCGTCGGGGTTGCGGGAGCGGTCGCGGCTCCGGGTGGTGACGTAGGGCTCGCCGGCCCGCAGCAGCACCTCGCTCGGAAAGCCCGGTCCGTCGTCGCGGATCGTCAGCGTGACGCGCTCGGCGCTCCAGCGGGCCTCGATCAGAACCCGCGACTCGGCGAAATCCACGGCGTTGTCGAGGATGTTGGCGAGCCCGAACATCACGCCGGGATTGCGGCGGCAGACCGGCTCCGCCCCCTCGCCCTGTTTGGAGACGTCGACGGCGATGCCGAGCGCGCGCTGGGGCGCCACCAGCTCCTCGATGAGATGACCGAGGGTGACGGTCTGGAGAAAGCTTTCGCCCTCCTCGGTCTCCTCGCCCATGGAGGTGAGCTTCGAGAGGATACCCCGGCAGCGGTCGACCTGATCGCGCAGCAGGCTCAGGTCCTCGGCGATGGCCGGGGAGGCGGTGGGGCCGAGCTGCCGGTCGAGTTCCTTGGCGACGACCATGATGGTGCCGAGCGGCGTGCCGAGCTCGTGGGCCGCCGCCGCGGCGAGCCCGTCGAGCTGCGACAGGTGCTGCTCCCGGGCGAGCACCAGCTCCGTCGCGGCCAGCGCGCGTGCGAGCTGGCGCGTCTCCTCCGCCACCCGCCACGCGTAGACGCCGGTGAAGGCGGTGCCGAGCAGGATCGCGGTCCACACCCCCGAGACGTAGAGGAAGGGCAGCTCGATCCGCCCGTCGGCGAACCAGGGCAGGGGGCGATGGACGAGGGCGAGCAGGGTGGCGAGACCGACCGCCAGCAGACCGAGCGCCAGGGTCCGCTCCGGCGGCAGGGCGGTGGCCGAGATCAGCACGGGCGCGAGGAACAGGAGCGAGAACGGGTTCTGCAGCCCGCCGGTGAGGAACAGCAGGCCCGCGAGCTGGACGATGTCGAAGGCCAGCAGAAGCGCCGCCGAATCGTCGCTCAGCCGGTAGCTCGCGGGAAAGCGGATCCGCAGCGCGAGGTTCAGCCAGCACGAGGCGGCGATGACGAGGAAGCACCAGCCGAAGGGCAGGTTGAGGCCGAGGCCGAACTGAGCGCCGACGACCGCCGCGCTCTGCCCGGTGAGGGCGAGCCAGCGCAGGCGGACGAAGGTGTCGAGCCGCAGGTGGCGGCCCGTCGGCGTCAGGGTTTCGTGGGCCGCATCCATCATGGTGCGGCTACGATAGGGCTGCCCGGGGACGCGTCCACCGGCCTGTCCACAGATGCTCGGACCGCATCGCGCGGTTTTGACAAGTTTCTCCGCCAGCAACATTCGATAACGTCGATGCGGTGACGGTCGACCCGCGGGCCGAATCGGGGAGTGTCGAGATGGATCTGGCGTATGTCTGGTACGAGACGGCGCGCGCGATGTTGACGCCGGCCCGGCTCGCGGCGGACGCGGCCCGGCACAGCCTCGAAAATCCGGGCAATCCCCTGGCCTACGGGCCCTACGCCCGCTCGACCGCCGCCGCACTCGAGATGTTCGAGCGCGTGACCCGCCGCTACGGCAAGCCGGCTTTCGGCCTGAAGACGACGGTGATCGACGGCCAGAGCGTTCCGGTCTCGGAGCGCGTCGTCTGGGAGCGGCCCTTCGCCCGCGTGATCGCCTTCGACCGGGCGCTTCCGGCCGGGCTCTCGGAGCCGCAGCCCAAGCTCCTGATCGTGGCGCCGATGTCGGGTCATTACGCGACGCTCCTGCGCGGCACCGTCGAAGCGATGCTGCCCCATCATCGGGTCTTCATCACGGATTGGTCCGACGCGCGGATGGTGCCGTTGCTGGACGGGCGCTTCGACCTCGACACGTATATCGACTACCTGCAGGCGATGTTCCGCGACCTCGGGCCGGACCTGCACGTCATGGCCGTCTGCCAGCCTGCCGTCCCGGTCTTCGCCGCGGTGGCGCTGATGGAGGCGGCGGACGCGGACCACGTGCCGGTCTCGATGACGCTCATGGGCGGGCCGATCGACACCCGCCGCTCGCCGACCGCCGTGAACTGCCTCGCGCAGGAGCGCGGCATGGGCTGGTTCGAGAAGAACTGCATCACGGTGGTGCCGCCGCTCTATCCGGGGGCGATGCGCCGGGTCTATCCCGGCTTCCTGCAGCTCTCGGGCTTCATGGCGATGAATCTCGATCGCCACGTCACCGCACATACCGACATGTTCCACCACCTCGTGACCGGGGACGGCGACTCGGCCGAGAAGCATCGCGACTTCTACGACGAGTACCTCGCGGTGATGGACCTGACGGCGGAGTTCTACCTCCAGACCGTGCAGAGCGTGTTCGTCGATCACGCCCTGCCGCGCGGGCGGATGCGCCATGCCGGGCGGCCGGTCGATCTCGCGGCGATCCGGCGCTGCGCCATCCTCGCGGTCGAGGGCGAGAACGACGACATTTCCGGCGTCGGCCAGACCAAGGCCGCCCTCGACCTCACGCCGAACCTGCCCGATTCCCGCAAGGCCTATCACCTGCAGGAGAAGGTGGGGCATTACGGCGTGTTCAACGGCTCCCGTTTCCGCTCCGTCATCGCCCCGCGCATCGCCCGCTTCATGCGGGAGATGGAGGGAAGCGCGTGATCGCGGTGCGGGCCGATCGCTGACGGGCGAAATTCCGGTGAGAGAGGTATTGCTGGGATGGCTCGCCCGGCCGCCTGCGGCTAGGCTCGCCGCCATGACGCGCGCGCTGCTGCGACGGCCGGATCCGGATCACATCGAGATCGCCCATGCGGGCCAGACCTTTCGCGTCGCCATCCTGCGGCGGCCGACCGCGCGCCGGCTGACCCTGCGCGTCTCCAGCGCCACCGGCGCCGTGGTCCTCACGCTGCCGACCCGCTCGTCCCTCGCGACGGCGCAGAAGTTCGCCCAGGCCCACGGCGGCTGGATCGCCGCGCGCCTCGCCAAGCTGCCGGAGCGGGTGCCCTTCGCGGCGGGCTCGCTCATCCCCCTGCGCGGCGTGCCGCACCGGATCGTGTCGCGCGAGGGCCGCGGCACCGCCGAGGCGGATCCCGCGAGCGCGACGCTCGCCGTGCCCGGCGATCCGGCCCACATGCCGCGCCGCGTTCGCGAGTTCCTGATGCGCGAGGCGCGGCGCGACCTGTCGCATTCGGTGGCGGTCTACGCGGCCCGGCTCGGCCGGCGGCCGGCGCGGGTGACGCTGCGCGACACGCGCAGTCGCTGGGGCTCCTGCACGGCCCGCGGCGAGCTGAACTTCTCCTGGCGGCTGATCCTCGCGCCGCCGGTGGTGCTCGATTATCTCGTCGCCCACGAGATGGCGCATCTGCGGGAGATGAACCATTCCCCCCGCTTCTGGGCGCTGACCAACGAACTCTGCCCCCATGTCGAGGAGGCGGAGCGCTGGCTGAAGCGGCACGGCTCCGAACTGCACCGCTACGGCTGAGAGCCTCGGCTCAGTATTTCGTCACGATGGCCCGGCTGCGCGCGGCGGCCGGCTCCGCCGGCCAGGCCGGACGCGGATCGACGTGGCCCGGCCACATCGTGCGGGGCGCGACGTTGTCGCAGACCTCGCGCTGGCGGAGATAGGTCGGGCGGCCCATCGCGTCGCGGCGCAGCACGGTGCCCCCATCCCGGCAGAAGCCGGCAATGGCCGCCGCATCGCCGCGGAGGCGCCCGCGCGGATTCCGCTCCACCGGCGGGTGCTCGATGGTGAGCGGCGCCTGATGGTTCAGGGAGCGCTCGACATAGGTCGTCGTGGCCTCGGGCGGCAGGTAATCCGATTCCTCGAAGGGCAGGGACAGAGCGGAGGCACCTCCGGATCCCAGCGCGGCAAACAGAGTCGCGAGGGCGAGGGAGGAGGCGAGGCGGCGCATGGCGGGTTCCTCGGATGATGAAGAGCTTGGCCTTACTGTAGGGCAGTGGGACGCCGAGGGGTAGCCGCCTTGCCTCATTCCCGACACACCCTCGCCGCGATTGCTTGACACCGGGGACCCTGCATGGTCCCAACGCCCGCGCCGCGCGGCGCTTCAGGGTGCCTCGACTGCGCCAGCGCGAGGGGCGCCCGCCGGAGCCGGACGCCGCCTCATGAAGCGATCGATCGGAGTTCGTATGAGTCTGTTTGCGGGCCTGGTTCGCGCGGTTCGGCCGGAGAGGAGCCGCCGTCTTGCGCTGGCGGCCGCGACCGTCGCCACGATCCTGGCCGGAGGCGGCGCCGCGCAGGCTCAGGGAACCGTGCGCAAGACCTTCGATGACTGGCAGTTGCGCTGCGAGACGCCTGCCGGTGCCAAGGCCGAGCAATGCGCCCTGGTGCAGTACGTGGCGGCGGAGGACCGGCCGAACCTCAACCTCGTCGTCATCGTGCTGAAGACCGCCGACAACCGCGGATACCTGCTGCGGGTGGTGGCGCCGCTCGGCGTGCTCCTGCCGTCCGGCCTCGGCCTCAAGATCGACCAGACCGATATCGGCCGCGCGAGCTTCGTGCGCTGCCTGACCACGGGCTGCGTCGCCGAGGTGGTGATGGACGAGGGCCTGATCAAATCGCTGCGCAACGGCTCGCAATCGACCTTCATCGTCTTCCAGACGCCGGAGGAGGGCGTCGGGATCCCGGTCTCGATGAAGGGGTTCGGCCCCGGTTTCGACTCGCTCAAGTAAGACCGTACGGCTCCGGAGCGATCGGGGAATCGCCATGAAAGGGCAGGGGCGTTCAGACGATGCGCAGGGCGTTGATCATCTTCGGCGGAGTGGTGCTGGCCGTTCCCGGCGCGGCGCGGGCCGAATCCGGCGGCTTCTTCAAGAACCTGTTCAGCGGCGGCGAGGGGGGCGCACCCGCGATCGCCGCGCCCCGGGCGCAGGATCCCGACGACGTCTACTGCCCGCCGGTCTTCGTGCCGGATGGGGGCGCGGCGATCCAGGCCTTCGCCGGAGGCGCTGGGGACAAGACGCGCCTGCGGCACCAGATCGTGTTCAGCCGGCTCAGCCGCGAGTGCAAGGCGCGGCCGGATGGATCGGTGGCGGTCCGCGTCGGCGTCGAGCTGCGCGCCCTGCTCGGACCGGCCGGCGCCGCCGGGCGCTTCGAGGCCCCGGTGACCGTTGCCGTGAAGTACAACGAGCAGACCGTCATGGCCCGTACCCACCGTGTCGCTGTGTCGGTGCCCGCGGGGGCCGCGCAGGGCGAGGCGACGCTGATCGAGAACGATCTGAGCGTGCCCGTCGACAAGGCGACGGGCTACGACATTGAGGTGACGCTGGCTGGCGCGGCGGCTCGGGCGAAGCCGGCCGCGCGCCGCCGCAAGCCCGCGCCGGCCGCGACGGCGGAGCAGGGCGAGGCGACCGCCGACCAATGACGGCATCGTCCGCGTCGCACGGCTCGAAACGTGCCGGAGGCCGGCATCGCCAACCCTGATTCATGGTGGAACTCCCGGCAGGACCTGTGGCGGGGCCGGGAGACGCCGTTCTCCCTCGCCGCAACCGATGATCCGCTGTTCGACCGCCGCCTCGTCCTGCCGGACGTGTTCCGCAATCCGGCGCGGGGCCGCTGGATCGTCCTGACCTACACGCTGCCCGCGCGGGCCCGGCCGCAGCGACCGCTGCTGCGGCTGCTCCGCGCGGACGGCCGCCGCGACAGCTTCGTGCTGCCGGGGCTCGCGCTCGGCGCCGCGCGCTGGCTCGGCTACCTGCCGGCGAATTGCCGGGGCATCGAGATCGCCGCGGAGCCGGGCTTCACGCTGGAGCGCGTCGGGCTGCGCGGCAGCGGAAGCGTCTTCGCGGAAGCGCTGCTGAAGCGGCCGGGGCGCGCCGCGGCGGCGCTCCGCGCCGGCCTCGCGCGCGACGAGCGACGCTGGCGCGACAGCCTTCGCGGGGCCTGCGCCGTGTCGCCCCTCGCCCGCTACCCGGCTTGGAAGACCCCGCGTCTGTTCCGGTCGGGGCCGGCCGAGCCGATCGCCGGCGCCCCGATCCGCCTCGTCCTCCCCGCGCCCTTCGCCCGGGCCGACGCGGTGGCGCGCAGCGTGGCGAGCCTGCGCGCCCAGACCCATCGCAACTGGTCGCTCCTCGTCGCCTGGACGGATGGCGATCCGCCGACGAAGCCTGCGGGACCCGATCCGCGCTTGTCCTCCGGCAACTGGAATCCGGCCGCCACGCTCCGGGATCTCTGCGGAGACGCCGCCCTGTTCGGCCTGCTCCGTCCCGGCGATGTCCTGGCTCCGGAGGCGCTGAGCCTGCTCGCGCACGGCGTCGCGGCCGAGGCCGCCGAGATGGTCTACGCCGACGAGGAGACCGGCGGCCGGACGATCCGGCCGCGCCTCAAGCCGGATTGGAGTCCCGATTTCGCTCTCGTCACCGGCTATCCCGGTGCCCCCGCTCTCGTCGCGACCTCGTTCCTCTCCGCCCTGCCGGCCGAGCCGGTCGGCTCCCCCGAGGATGCCGCCCTTGCCCTCGACCTCGCGACCGGGGCCGCGACCCGCGTCGTCCACATCCCGCGGGTCCTGTGCCGCCGCGAGCCCTTCGCGGTCGACTTGTCCGTCCGGGCATCACGCCTCGACCGGCAGCTGAGCGCCGCCGGCTCGCCGGCGCGTGCGGTTCTCCGCCACGGCTGCCTCGACCTGCACTGGCCCCGTCCGGAGCCGGCGCCGCTGGTCAGCGTAATCATTCCCTCGCGCGACCGGCTCGACCTGATCGCGCGGGTCACCGAGGGCGTTCTCGAACGGACCGACTATCCCGCCCTCGAACTGGTGATCGTGGACAACGGCTCCACGGAGCCGACGGTGCTCGCGCTCTACGAGCGGCTGCGGGCCGATCCACGGGTGCGGATCGAGCCCCATCCGCACCCCTTCAACTTCTCCGCGATGGTCAATGCCGGCGCCGCCCGGGCGCACGGCGACATCCTCGTCCTGCTCAACAACGACGTGGCGGTGCTGCGGCCGGACTGGCTCGACGCTCTCGTCGCCCAGGCGGTCCGGCCGGAGGTGGGCGCCGTCGGCGCAAAGCTCCTCTACGAGGATGGACGGCTCCAGCACGCCGGTGTCGTGGTGGGGCTCGGCGGCGAGGCAGGGCACATCCTCCGCCGCCGTCCCGCCGACACGCCCGGCCATCTCGACCGCCTGCGCGTGGCGCACGAGGTCTCGGGCGTCACGGCGGCCTGCCTCGCCGTGGCGCGGAGGAAGTACCGCGCGGTCGGCGGCTTCGATGCGGAGACCTTTCCGATCGACTTCAACGACATCGACTTTTGCCTGCGGCTCGGGGCGCGGGGCTGGAAGACGATGTGGACGCCCCACGCCGTCCTGTCCCATCTCGAATCGGTGAGCCGGGGGCGGCCGGTCGGGGCCGCCCGCGCGCGCTTCGAGCGCGAGGCCGCCGCCTTCACCGAGCGCTGGCGCGCCGTGATCCGCCACGACCCGTTCTATCATCCGGCCCTCTCGCTCACGACCTTCGGCGAGGAGCTCGAATGAAAGCCGACGGCGCGCCCGACGGATGGCCCGACGCGCTGCGCTTCGCCGCCGAGCCCGTACCGGGACGCCTCGCACGGGTCGCGCGCGCCCTGCGCTCTCCGAGACAGGCTCTCGCGATCCTGCTGACCCGGCTCGCGGGCCGGCGGCTGCGGGCGGCGCAGCGCTTCATCGCGCTCGTCGGAGCCCACCACGACCTGCACGGGCCCGGAAGCCTCGCACCGCCGAGTGACCCGCCCGCCGTCCTCGCCGCGGCCGGAATCGAGCGCGTCGAGGTCGGTCGGAAAGGCACGGTCCGGATCGCGTCGGAGGGAGGTCCGATCGTCCTGCTCTCGGTCGAGGGTCAGTCCATCGCGGAGGGGGCAGGGGCCGCCATCGCCGCCGCCTTCGCCGATCCCGCACTCCACGCGCTCTACGGCGATGCCCTGTTCCGGGCCGAGCGCGGCCCCTGGCTTCCCCTGCTTCGGCCGGCTTTCGATCGCGATTACCTGCACGCGGTCGATTACCTCGGACCCGTCATCGCCCTGCGCCGCTCCAGCGTGGCCGGCATCGCGATCGCCGACCGGGCTCCCGCCCTCGACCTCGCCCTGAGGATCGCGGATCGCTTCGGCCCGGGCGCCGTGCGCCACCTCCCGCAGATCCTCTCGTTCGGAGGTTTCGGCGGCGCGGGGCACGGGGCGGCGACGCGTTCCGCCCGGTGCGCGGCGATCCGGCAAGACCTCGATCGGGCGGGGGAGGGAAGCACGAGCATCGTCATCGAGGAGGACGGCGTGATCCGCCTCGACAGGCCCCTTCCGGAGCCGCGCCCCCTCGTCAGCCTGATCGTCCCCACCCGCGACCGGCTCGACCTGCTGCGCCCCTGCATCGAGAGCCTGCGCCACCGCACCGACTGGCCGGCCAAGGAGATCCTGATCTGCGACAACGGCAGCCGCGATCCCGCGACGCTCGCCTATTTCCGCACCCTCGAGGCGGAGGGCGCGGCGCGGGTCGTCGCCTGTCCCGGCCCTTTCGATTTCGCAGCGATCAACAACCGCGTGGCGGCGCAGGCGCGCGGACGCCTCCTAGCCTTCATCAACAACGACGTTGAGGCCGAGGCGCCGGACTGGCTGGAGCGGATGGTCCGCGAGGCGTTGCGCCCCGATGTCGGCGCCGTCGGCGCCCGGTTGATCGACGGCGCGGGCCGCATCCAGCACGGCGGCATCGTGCTCGGCACCGGCGGTCTCGCCACCCACGGCCACCGCCACTTCCCCGGAGACGCCGCCGGCTACCTCGGTGCCCTGCGCGCCACCCGAAGCGTCTCGGCGGTGACCGCCGCCTGCCTCGTCGTCGAGGCGGACAAGTTTTCCCGCGCCGGCGGTTTCGACGCCGCTGCCTTCGCCATCGACTTCAACGACGTCGATCTCTGCCTGCGCCTCAATGCCCTTGGCCTGCGCACGCTCTACGTCGGCGGCGCCGTGCTGCATCATCGGGAATCGGCGAGCCGCCGGCCCTCGCCGGAGGCGGCCGCCCGCCACCGGGCAGAGGTCGAGGCGCTGAAACGGCGATGGGGGCCGCTGCTGGCGCAGGACCCCCATTATCATCCGGGCTTCGATCCGGACCTCTCAACCTACCTACGCCTGCGCCGCGGCTGGACCGGCCGCGGGCCGGCCACGCCGCGCTGAGCGCTCGCCCTACTGGACGAGGCGCGGGCCGCCGGTCTGGACCTTCTCGTTCTCGGACATGATGCCGAGCCGCTTGGCGACCTCGGTATAGGCTTCGATCAGTCCGCCGAGATCCTTGCGGAAGCGGTCCTTGTCGAGCTTGTCCGAGGACTTGATGTCCCACAGCCGGCACGAATCGGGGGAGATCTCGTCGGCGACGACGATGCGCATCAGGTCGCCCTCCCACAGGCGGCCGGTCTCCATCTTGAAGTCGACGAGACGGATGCCGACGCCGAGGAAGAGGCCGGACAGGAAGTCGTTGACGCGGATGGCCAGCGCCATGATGTCGTCGATCTCCTGGGGCGTCGCCCAGCCGAACGCGGTGATGTGCTCCTCCGACACCATCGGGTCGTTGAGCTGGTCGTTCTTGTAGTAGAACTCGATGATCGAGCGCGGCAGCTGGGTGCCTTCCTCGAGCCCGAGCCGCTGGGCGAGCGAGCCCGCCGCCACGTTGCGCACCACCACTTCGAGCGGGATGATCTCGACCTCGCGGATCAACTGCTCGCGCATGTTGAGCCGGCGGATGAAGTGGGTCGGCACGCCGATGTCGTTGAGGTGCTGGAAGACGAATTCGGAGATTCGGTTGTTCAGCACGCCCTTGCCGTCGATCACCTCGTGCTTCTTGGCATTGAAGGCGGTCGCGTCGTCCTTGAAATGCTGGATGAGCGTCCCCGGCTCCGGTCCCTCATAGAGGACCTTCGCCTTGCCCTCGTAGATGCGACGGCGGCGGTTCATAGGCGTGTACCGTGGTTTGAGGAAGTCCATGGGGCCGTGGCTCCTTCGGAACTGGCACGTGAAGCGAAATCCGCGGCGCGGCGACCCGTCTGGCGGGCGGACGGCCAGGACCTGCCCTCAGGTGCCAATCCCGGCCGCCATACCATCAATCTACCGGAACGAGGTTTGCAGCACAACGCGTTGGCGCTGCACCGCTTCGTCCGGACGGGCGCCGGGCGCCGGCTCCGTGTCTCTCGCGAAGCGCCCGCTGCGCCGTCGCCGTCGGAGGCGGCGCTGCCGGGCAGCCGGCGTTTTGCGAGGCACTCTAATCGGTTGGGGATATGGGGGTGAGCGCCGTCGTCTTGGAGGGATAGCGGCAGAGATCCGCGATGACGCAGCGCGGACATTCGGGCCGGCGCGCCTTGCAGGTGTAGCGCCCGTGCAGGATCAGCCAGTGATGCGCGTTGAGTCGGAACGGCTCCGGCACCCGCGCCTCCAGCCCCGCCTGCACCTTGTCGGTGGTGGCGGCGGAGAACAGGGGGATGCGGTTCGAGACGCGGAAGATGTGGGTATCGACCGCGATCCGCGGCACGCCGAAGGCCACGTTGAGCACCACGCTCGCGGTCTTGGTGCCGACACCCGGCAGGACTTCGAGGGCTTCGGCCTCGCGCGGCACCTCGCCCCCGTGCCGCTCGATCAGGATCCGCGAGAGTGCGATGACGTTCTTCGCCTTGGTGTTGAACAATCCGATGGTGCGGATGAAGTGGCGGACCCGTTCCTCGCCGAGATCCAGCATCTTCTGCGGTGTGTCGGCGATGGCGAAGAGCGGCGCGGTCGCGAGGTTCACGCTCTTGTCGGTCGCCTGCGCCGAGAGCACCACCGCGACGAGCAGCGTATAGGGGTTGATATAGTCGAGTTCGGAGCGTGGTTCCGGATCGGCCGCGCGGAGGCGCGAGAAGATCTCGACCAGCGTCGCATCATCGACGGGAGGTGGCGAGGTTTCGACCCGCGCCGTCAGGGCGGGCGCCAGCTCGGCCCTGGGCTTTGCTGGTTTCGCGCGCCCGTCGGCAGACTTCGCTGGCTGACTTTTTACCGCAGCGGGGGCGGAAGAGCGGGAAGACGGCTTTTTCGCTGGCATCGGCGCGTTATATTCGGCCCATGGCGAGCGGCAACATTCCTGCACATCCGGACGGGCTCGATCCCGCAACGATGGACCGGCCGGTCTACTCGGCCGTGATCCGGCCTCACCAATCCCTGAGCCAGGACGGCTTCCGGATCGTGATGGGGTTCTGCTGCCTCGTCTCGCTCGTGACATCGATCGCCTGCTGGCGCGCCGGCTTCTGGCCGATCGCCGGGTTCTTCGGCCTCGATATGCTGGCCCTCTACGTGGCGCTGAAGGTCAGTTTCCGCCGCGGTCGCTCCTTCGAGGAGGTGATGATCTCGCCGATCGAGGTGTTTCTGGCCCGCATCGATCCGCGCGGCGTCCGCCGCGAGTGGCGCTTCAACCCGCTCTGGACGAAGCTCAGCCGCGTCGACGACGAGGAGTTCGGCTTGCGCACGCTGACGCTCACCTCGCGTCGCGAGCACGTCGTTGTCGCCCGCGACGCGTCACCCGACGAGCGGGCCATCGTGGCCGATGGGCTCACGCGCGCCCTGGCGCAGGTGAAGAAGGGCTACTGATCGAGCGCACGAGGGCACTCCCGTTGCGGAAGGGCCGCCGGATGCGTTCCGAGGCTCCGTGGCGGGCGCGATCGCGCCTTCCGCGTTTTTCCGATTGACGTCGGCGCCCGGGCTCCATATACCCACTTTCACCGACGGGGCGCCGCGGTCCAC
>NZ_JBELQE010000019.1:0-1351 GCF_040270385.1 Methylorubrum podarium
AGCCCGGGGCGAGCCCGAGCAGGGTCCCGAGGGGGACGACGAGGGTGAAGCCGCCGTAGAAGCCGTCCTTGGCCCGGCGCGCGGTGAAGGGGTTCCAGAACGAGTTCGGGTTGACCACGTACTGCACCACCGGCTCGACGATCACGCCCGCCCCGACGTCGAAATGCGCGTTGGCCTCGAAGATGAACTTGTCGCGCGCGTACGGGGCGCCCGAGCCGCCCGAGATGAAGTTCGCGTCCGACAGGAACTGCGTGTAGTTCTCCGACAGGCGCTGCCAGTTCATCTTCAGGCCGTAGGTGTCGTTCGGCCGGCTCTGGTCGGGCGCCTGCAGCAGCACGCCCACGAACGAGTTGAAGCGGATCGGCACCGTCGGGTCGAAGGAGTAGCCGGTTCCGGTGTAGAGCGAGACCGCCGTCGGGTGCGGGTTGGCCACGAGCCCGCCGTCGGCGCGCCAGACCGTCTGCGTGCCGGTCAGCACGAGGCCGGACGTGCCCGACTTCTGCAGCGCGGGGGTGCCGGGGTTCAGGCCGCGGGAGGTGCCGAACACCGTCTTGAAGTTGTCGTCGTGGTCGGAGGTGTTGAAGAAGCCGGTGAGCGAGGCGCGGCCGGGATAGGCGGTGACGGTGTAGTCGGTCTTGTAGCCGATCTCGGTCATCACCAGCGCGCCCGAGAGGCGCTCGTAGCCCCAGTCGTAGCCGGACAGGGCGTTGGTGCCGGGGTTCACCGAGAAGGCGCCGGCCTGGATGTAGGTGGTGGGCGAGAGCTGGTAGGCGGCGTTCGCCCCCCAGACGGCGTAGAGCGGCGAGGTGAAGCCGGCGTTGATGTAGAACAGGTCCTGGAAGCAGGAGTTGATCGAGTTGCACGGCGGCAGGCCGTAGTAGCGGTCGGGATGGGTGCGGCCGAACTCGATGACGAGGCGGTCGTCGAGGAGCTTCTGCTCGTAGGTGAGCAGCGAGAGGCGGTTGTTGTTGGGATTGTAGGGCGGCTGGTAGCCGACCGTGGTGTCGCCGATGTCGGCGGCCATGTTGAGGTTGCGCACGAGACCGAAGAAGGTCTGGGTGAACTTGATGGTGCCGCCAGAGATGTTGGCGAGCCTCTGCATGTCGGCGGTCATGGAGAGGACGAAGTAGGCGGAGTTGGACTGCTCGCCGGTGCGCAGGCCGGCCGAGGGGTTGGCCTGGTAGAAGTCGTAGATGTTGATGTCGAAGGTGAGCCCGCGGGCGGCCATGTCGGTGGCCCAGGGGGCGAGCGGCCCGGTGCGGACGGGGTCGGCGGGCTTGGCGGCGATGGCGGGATCGGTGCGCGGCTGGGTCTGATCGTTGAACTGGCCCACCGGCGAGGGCTGCTGCGC
>NZ_JBELQE010000020.1:0-10019 GCF_040270385.1 Methylorubrum podarium
TGGAACCCCTTCACCGCGCGCCGGGCCAAGGACGGCTTCTACGGCGGCTTCACCCTCGTCGTCCCCCTCGGGACCCTGCTCGGGCTCGCCCCGGGCTGATCACCGGCCACCGGTCCGGCCGTCGCCCCTGCCCTCCCGGCCTCCGCGGCCGGGAGGGTTTTCGCGTTCAGGCGTGCCGGTCGCGGGCCTCCTGGAGATGGCGCAGGAAGCGGGCGGCGCGCCTTCCCCGCTCGACCGCGTCGTCGCAGCCCCCGCGCATGACGATGCGCCTGTCGCGCACGGTGATGGCGTCGGAGACCGGGATCACCGGCGTCGGCCTGTCCGGATGGAAATCGGCCGCGATCCCCTGCGGTCCGCCGTTGAGACGGACGATGCCCAGCGCGAGGCATCCGGTGCGCAGGGCGGCCAGGGTGAACAGCGCCTCCACAGGCTCCGGCAGGGGGCCGAAGCGGTCCTCGATCTCGTCGCGCAGGGCATCGATCTCGGCCGCCTCGCGCAGGCGCAGCAGGCGGGAGTAGAGGCTCAGGCGGATCTCGGGCTCGGGGATGTAGTCGGCGGGCACGCGGCCGTTCAGGCCGATCCGCACCTCCGGACTCCAATCCTCGGCCGCCTCGCCCTTGGCCGCGCGGAGCGCCAGTTGCAGCAGATGCTGGTAGAGCCCGAGGCCGACGAGCTTGACGTGGCCGGACTGGTCGTCGCCGACGAGGTCGCCCGCGCCGCGCAGGTCGAGGTCGCGGGCGGAGATGGCGAAGCCCGCCCCCAGCCGGTCGAGCGCCTCGAGCGTGCGCAGGCGCTTCTCGGTGGCGGGGCTGAGCGGCTTGTCGGGATGCCCGAACAGGTAGACCACCCCGCGCCGCTGCCCGCGCCCGACCCGGCCGCGCAACTGGTGCAGCTGCGCGAGGCCGAACCGCTCCGCATCCCAGATCAGCATGGTGTTCGCCCGCGGCACGTCGAGCCCGCTCTCGATGATGCTGGTGGCGAGCAGCACGTCGCCCTCGCCGTCGGCGAAACGGACCATGGCGTCGTCCATCTCCGCCGGCTTCATCTCCCCGTGGGCGGTGACGACCGCGAGCCCCGGCACGAGCGCGCGCAGGCGCTTCTCCATCGGCGCGATGTCCTCGATGCGCGGGCAGACCACGAAGCTCTGGCCGCCGCGGCGGTGCTCGCGCCGCAGCGCCGCGGCCAGCGTCGCCTCCTCGAAGGGGGCGATCACCGTGCGGATCGGCTGGCGCACCGCCGGGGGCGTGGCGATCACGCTGAGGCTCTGCATCCCGACCATCGCCGCCTGGAGCGTGCGCGGGATCGGCGTCGCGCTTAGGGTGAGGATGTGGGCGTCGCCCGCCGCCTTGCGCAGGCTCGCCTTGGTCTTGGCGCCGAAGCGCTGCTCCTCGTCGATGATGACGAGCCCGAGATCGTGGAACGCCACGCCGCGCCCGGCCAACGCCTGGGTGCCGACGACGAGGCGGACGCTGCCCTCGGCCAGACCTTGCTTCACCCGCTTGGCCTCGGCGGGGGGAACGAGGCGCGAAAGATGCGCCACCTCGATGCCGAAACGGGCAAAGCGCCGCCGGAACGTCTCGACATGCTGGCGCACCAGCACCGTGGTCGGCGCCATGACGGCGACCTGCCGGCCGGCGAAGACCGCCGCCGCCGCGGACCGCAGCGCCACCTCGGTCTTGCCGAAGCCGACATCGCCGCAGACCAACCGGTCCATCGGCGCCTCGCCGGCGAGATCGCTCAGGGTGTCCTCCACCGCCCCGGCCTGATCGCCGGTGAGCGGAAAGCCGAAGCCGGCGGCGAACCGCTCCATCTCGCGCTCCGGCGGCACGATCGTCGGCGCGCGCGCCTTGCGGCGCTCCTGCGCGGCCTTGAGCATCGCCCGCGCCGCCTTGGCCAGCGTCGCCTCCGCCTCCAGGCGGCGCCGGCCCCAGGTGCCGCCGTCGAGCCGGTCGAGGGTCACCGCCTCGGTCTCCGAGCCGTAGCGCCAGATCCGGTCGGCTTGGGCGACCGGCACCATGAGGATGGCCTCGTCGGCAAACCGCAGGCGCAGGGCGTCCTCCTCGTCCGCCTCGCCCGCGCGGATCGCCTCCAGCCCCTCGAACACGCACAGGCCGTGATCGCGATCGATCGCGACGTCGCCGACCCGCAGCTCGACCTCGCCGATCGGCAGCACGGCGGCCTGCCGCCGCGCGCCCCCGGCCAGATGTCCGAACAGGTCGGCGGCGGCGATCACCGTCGCGCCGGCTTCCGGCACTCGGAACCCCGCCTCGACGGGCGCCTCGATCGCCAGCATGGCACCGGGCTCCGCCCCCTCGACCTCGGCCCAGGCATCGATCAGGCGCAGGGCCCGGTCATCGACGGCCGCCGCCGCCCGCACGAGGCGGCGCAGCGGCGCCTTGGGGCCGGCGAGCACGACGCGCTCCCCGGCCTTGAGGGCCGCGCGCAGGGCCTTCGCGAAGGCCGCCTCGGGGCGGCGCTCGCGGGCGAAGACCGGCCCGGCGACCCGTTCCGCCGCGGCTCCGGTCGCGGCGGCGAGGCTGCGCGCCTCGATGAGCGCCGCCCACGCCTCGGGCGCGAGATAGAGATCCGGCTCCCGGTCGGACTGCGGTCCCTGCCGGCTTCCCGCGGCCGGGGTCAGCCCGTCCGCCTCGCGCCCCTCGGCGATCTGCTCGAAGAAGGCGGCGGCGCGCTCCCCGACGCCGTCCTCGACGACGAGGCGCGCCCCGGGGACGTAGTCGAGGACCGTCACCAGCGCGGGATAGAAGCGCGCCAGCCGGTGCTCCTGGCCGGTGAAGGGTTCCAGGCCGATGTCGGAAGCCGGGTTGAGGATGATCTCGGTGGCGGGATCGATCACCAGCCGCTCGGTCTCGACCTTCGAGCGCTGCGACACCGGGTCGTAGGACCGGATCGCGGTGATGCGGGCGCCGTCGTGCTCGACCCGGCAGGGGAGCGGCGCGGCCGCCGGGAACACGTCGATGGTCCGCCCGCGGACCGCCACCTCGCCGGGCTCGTCGACGCGATCGTCGAGGATGTAGCCGAGCCGGGCTAGCTGCGCCGTCAGCTGCTCGGACTCGAGCGGGTCGCCGACGCGCAGCTCGACATGGGCGCTCGCCCAGGTCTCCGGCGGCGGCACGCGCTGCAGGAGCGCCGGGGCGGTGGTGAGCAGGATATCGGGCAGGGCTTGGCCGTCGGTCAGCCAGCGCAGCACGCCGGTGCGCGCGCCCATCACCCCGCGCGAGGGCGAGGCGCGATCGAAGGGCAGGCAATCCCACTCGGGAAAGACCGCCACGCTCCGCTCCGGCGCCAGGGCCCGCAGGACGGCGGCGATCTCGTCGAGGCGGCGCCCGTCGCGGGCCACGTGGATCAGCGGCCGCGCATCCCCCGCGAAGCCGAGCAGGGCAACCGCCAGGGCCCCCGTCGGGATCAGCGGGGCGGCCGACGCCTCCCGGCTCGCCTCCCGATCGTCTCTGGGCTTCGCGGTCCTGGGCTGTGCCATCTCTGTTCCGTCGGGCGGCTTCCGGGGTCGGCCTCCGAGAACCCCGGACGGGCCGCCGACGGTTCCTCCCCGCGGACGCGATCCCCCGCTTTCCCCGCACTTCCCTGGGGACCGCCGGACGAAAGCAGGCCCGACGGCGGAGCGGCGGCCTCAGCGGCCGAGGACGTCGGCTTCCGCCGTGTCGACGGCATCGGCCTGCTCGGCCGCCACCGCCCGGTCGGACTTGCGCTTGAGGAGGGCGCCGAGGCCGATGACGAGGACGGCGCCGACGGCCGCCGCCACGGCATGCAGGGTGGGCTGCAGAGCGGTGGGCAGCGCCTCGACCACGTGCTGATGCACCAGCCGATCGGAGATGATCATCTCGCCCGCCACCCAGCCGAGAAGCCCGCCGCCGAACCAGATCAGGATCGGGAACCGGTCGATCAGCCGGGTGATCAGGGTCGCGCCGACCACGAGGAGCGGGACGGAGAGGGCGAGACCGATGATGAAGAGCTCGTCGTGCCCCTTGGCCGCCCCCGCCACGGCGACGACGTTGTCGAAGCTCATGACCGCGTCGGCGACGGCGATCGTCCAGATCGCCTTGGGAAGGCTGGACTGCTCCTTGATGCTGCTCTCGTCCTCCTCCTCGCCGCGCACCAGCTTGACGGCGATGTGCAGCAGGATGAGGCCGCCGACGACCTTCAGCAGCGGCACCGCGAGCAGCTGCGAGATGACGACGGCGAAGACGATCCGCAGGAGCGCCGCGACCAGGGCGCCCGCATAGACGCCGATCTTTCGCTGCCGCTCGGGCAGCCCGCGGCAGGCCAGGGCGATAACCACGGCGTTGTCGCCCGACAGGATGATGTCGATCCAGATGATCTGGAGAAGGGACAGCAGGAAGGAGGAACTGAGATAGGAATCCACGATCGCACGCTTTCGCTGTCCCATCCCTCCGAGGCGGCGGCGCGACCGTCAAGCGTTCGCGCGCTGCTTCGGAGGGCGATGAGGATGGTCGGTGAGCCGGTCGAGGCTCCCGGACGGGAGCGCCGGTTGATGGTTTTTTCGGCGACGGGACGCCGGACGAGCCGCGGGCCGCGGGGTTACCCGAGGGCCGGTCCCGATGGCAACCTGCCCGGGACCGGTCTCTGCTTCGTCGGTGAGCGCTCTCGAACGACCGTCAGGGATTGGCGTCGGCGGCGGACCGGAGGACGGGCGTCCAGCGGGCGACCTCGCTCTCGACGAGCTTCTGCAGCGCGTCGGGGCCGGCCTCGGACTCCTTCGGCACCGTACCGCCGAGTTCGAGGATGCGCTTCCGCGCGCCCGCGTCCTTGAGCGCGGTGTCGAGGGCCGCGACGAGCTTGGCCCGGACGTCGGCCGGCAGGCCCTTCGGCGCGAAGACGGCGTTCCAGGCGCTGACCTCGTATTCCGGCAGGCCCGCCTCCTTGGTGGTCGGCACGTCCGGCAGGCTCGGGGAGCGCTCGGGGGTCGCGATCGCGTAGGCCTTGATCGTGCCGCCGGTGATCTGCGGGGCGACGTTGACGATCTGGTCGGTCATGAAGTCGACCTGCCCCGCCACCAGGTCGTTCAGCGCCGGCCCGGTGCCGCGGTAGACGACGAGCGTCGGCTTGGCGCCGACGAGGGAGTCGAACAGGATGCCCGTCGAGTGCGAGACGGAGCCGACGCCCGCATGCGCCTGGTTGATCGAGGCGCCGCCGGCCTTGATCGCCTCGATGAAGCCCTTGAGGTCGGGCGCCGCCATGGATTTCTTGGCGACGATGACGATCGGCGTGCCGGCGGCGAGGCCGACCGTGTCGAAGCTCTTGGCGGGATCGTATTTCAGACCCTTGAACAGGGCCGGCGCGGCGCCGTGCGTACCCATATGGCCCATCATGATGGTGTAGCCGTCGGGCGCGGCCTGCGAGGCACGGGTGATCCCGGTCGTGCCGCCGGCGCCGGTGACGTTCTCGATGACGACCTGCTGGCCGAGCGCGCGCGACATCGGCTCGGCGACGATGCGCGCGACGACGTCGGTCGGACCGCCGGCCGCGAAGGGCACCACCATGGTGATCGGGCGCTGGGGGTAGGTGTCGGCCGCGGCTCCGAAGGCGGCGAGCGCCGACAGGAGACCGAGTGCGAGAGCCGTTCTCATGGTTTCCTCTTTCCCTTTCTGATCTTGTCGTTTCGGAGAGCCCTGCGGTCATCGTGCCGGTCAGGCTTCCGTGAACACCTCATCGCGGCTTCGCCGCAGCGACGGCAGCAGCGCCAGCGCCAGGATGGTGAAGGCGACGAGGAACAGCACCGCGCTGACCGGACGCTCCAGGAAGACCATGGCGTCCCCGCGCGAGAGGGTGAGCGCGCGGCGCAGGTACTCCTCCATCAGCTTGCCCAGCACGAAGCCCAGCAGGAGCGGCGCCGGCTCGAAGCCGAACTTGATCAGCGCGTAGCCGAACAGCCCGAAGGCCGCGATGAGCATCACGTCGGTCGGCAGGGAATTGATCGAGTAGATGCCGATCGAGCAGAACATCAGGATCGCGGGGAACATCAGCCGGTAGGGCACCTTCAGCAGGCGCACCCAGATGCCGACCAGCGGCAGGTTGATGACGAGCAACATCAGGTTGCCGATCCACATCGAGGCGATCATGCCCCAGAACAGGTTGGGGCTCTTGGTCATCACGCCGGGCCCCGGCACGATGCCGTGGATGGTCATCGCGCCGACCATCAGCGCCATCACGGCGTTGGGCGGGATGCCGAGGGTGAGGAGCGGGATGAAGGCCGTCTGCGCCCCCGCATTGTTGGCGCTCTCCGGACCGGCCACGCCCTCGATGGCGCCGCGGCCGAAGCGGCTCGGGTCGCGGGCGATGCGCTTCTCGACGGTGTAGGCGGCAAAGGGCCCGAGCACCGCGCCGTTGCCGGGCAGGATGCCGAGCGTCGCCCCGATCGCGGTGCCGCGCAGGGTCGCGGGCATCGCCTGGCGCAGATCCGCCAGACCCGGCAGCAGGCGGCCGATGCGCGCCCGCGCGACCTCCCGCGTCTCGGTCTGGTCGAGGTTGCGCAGGATCTCGGCCACGCCGAACAGGCCCATCGCCAGCACGGAGAAGTCGATGCCGTCGGTCAGGAAGGTGAAGCCGAAGGTCATCCGCTCCTCGCCGGTCTCGAGGTCGGTGCCGACGCAGGCGAACAGGATGCCGACCAGGATCATCGCCACGGCCTTGAGCACGGAGCCGTGGGCGAGGACGACGGCGAAGGCCAGTCCCATGACCATCAGGGCGAAGTACTCGGCCGGCCCGAAGATCAGCGCGAGGCGGGTGAGCGGCGCGCCGAGCGCGGCGATCAGCAGGGTGGCGACGGTGCCGGCGAAGAACGAGGCGATGGCGGCGGTGCCCAGCGCGATGCCGGCCCGGCCCTGCCGCGCCATCTGATGCCCGTCGAGGGTGGTGACGACCGAGGTCGCCTCGCCGGGGATGTTGACGAGGATCGCGGTGGTCGAGCCGCCGTACTGCGCCCCGTAATAGATGCCGGCGAGCATGATCAGCGCGCCCACCGGATCGAGGCCGAAGGTGATCGGCAGCAGCATGGCGATGGTGGCGATCGGCCCCACGCCGGGCAGCACGCCGATCAGCGTGCCGACGAGGCAGCCGAGGAAGCAGAGGAGCAGGTTCTGCAGGCTCAGCGCGACGGCGAAGCCGAGACCGAGATTGGAGAGGAGATCCGGCACGGGGTTGCGCTTCCGATCAGGCGGTCATCGAGTGCCGGGCGACGTCGGTCCCGGCCCGCCGGGCGGACCGGCGCTGCAGGAGCAGCAGGCCCAGCCCCGCCAGGGCGAGCGCCCCGGCCATCAGCCGCAGGAGCACCCGCGAGGGAATCGTTCCGCTCGCCGCCTCGACGAGCGCGGTGGGAAAGAGCGGGATCGGCAGGTTGAGCAGGTCGCCGAACAGCAGCATGCACCCGGCCGTGAGGAGCAGCGCCAGGATCAGGAGTTCGCGGAACCGCGCTTCGGGCGAGGCGTAGCCCGCGAGGATGACCGCGAGGGGGCCGGCGACGATCAGGCCGAGGCCGGGCGTGGTGACGGGACCGAGGGTGGCGGGCCGGATCGTCACGGCGAAGGCGAGGATGGCCAGGACGACGACGACCGGACCGCGCAGGCCCACCGCCTGGAGCCCCTCGCCGCCGCGGACGAAGCCCGTCACGGCCAGCACGACCCCGCAGGCAGCCACGCCGACCGCGACCCAGTACGGCAGCATGCCGGGGCCCATCGCGCCGAGGGTGCCCCGCGGCAGATCGCCCGAGGCCCAGACGCCGAACACGCCGAGCAGGGCGAGGCCGAGGCCGGCCGCCACATTCTGCGGTATGCGCGAGAGCGCATTGCCCGACCCAACGCCACTCGATCGGTCGCTCATCCGTCCCCTCTCAACGGGCATGCCCGCACCGGCCATTCCGGTGTGCGCGGCACATCGGGAACGACCGGACCCTCCCTCGAGGAACTTTGTCCCGAGCCTATGCCGCGGAGCCAAGTTTCGGCAAGACCTCGCGCCGGCGAAACGCCGCCTTCCCGGTTCTTCTTTTGTCGATGACAGAGCCGGCGGTCGCCGCGCCGGGGCGGTCATCGAACCGAGCGGGCCGGAACCGGCCGCCGGAGCGGCGCCCCGCGCCATGCGTTCCTCGAGCAGCCGGCGCGCGCGGCGATCACAGACTATCGCCCGAGCCGGAACATCGAGGGCGCCGGCGGCATGAACCCTTTTCAGTGATCGCGCGTTTGTCCACCCGGTTTAACAGCATACAGGAAGGGGAGAACGTCCATGCGCAAGATCCTGATCGCGACGGCCGCCCTCGGCACACTGATGATCCTCGATGTTCCGAGCTTCGCGCAGGGGATCCGCATCGGTCCCGGCGGCGTGGACGTCGATGATGGCCGCGGCTACCGCGAAGAGCGCGACGACCGCCGCTATCGCCGCATGTGCCGGGAGCTGCGCGATCGCTGCGAGAACCGGGACCTCTACGGCGAGGAGGGCCAGGGCAATTGCCGGCGCTATCGCCGCATGTGCGGTTGATCGCCGCGAGGCGCGCGATCGCCGAGGCCGGGGCCGATGCGGGCTTCCGGCCCGATCGGGACCCGGGCGGCCGCGATCAGATGAATCCGTGGTCGCGCAGGGCTCGGATCGACGAAGCCGCGTCCCGGTGATGGATGAAGACGCCGCCGGCCTCCTCCCAGCGATGCCGGTGCGTGGTCCAGTCGTCGACCAGCGCGTCGCCCGGACGGCAATGCTCGCGCTTCAACGCGGCGGTCGTCGTGATCATCGGAGTGCCGGGAAAGTGGCGCTCGGCCCAGAGCCGCTTCTGCGGCTCCGCCCAGTTCCCCCGCGGCAAGCCGGTGAGGATGACGGGCCGGCACGCGCTGACGGCCTCGTAGAGGTCTCTCGCATCCGGCAACGGGTCGAGTTGCGCGAAGAAGTCGGGCTCCGCCGCCAGCCGGTCCCAGAACTGCTTCCGGCCGAAGCGGCGCTGGAACGCCTCCGGTGACAGACCGAGCACGCGCGAGGCTCCTCCATCGAAATCGGCCAGGACCCCGTCGCAGTCGAGAAACACCGTCGGCATCGCTTTCGTCACATCCCCCGTCGTCTCGCGTCGCGGCCCCGCATGCGCGGCCCGACGAACAACGCGCGTCGGCGGCTTCGGCTCGCGGCGGCAGCAGAAGGCCGCACCCCGTCCCCGGCGCGTCGATCTTTTCGGCCTTCGAGGGAGAAAGCGCCCGGCGCCGACGCCCCTCGAAGCAACGGTTGCGAGCCTGACCGTGACGCGATAGCTCGCTCCGGCGGGCGGATGGACATGGACAGCAACACACACACTCTCGTGCTCGTGCGTCACGGCCAGAGCGAAGACAACGAGCGGGAGCTCTTCTCAGGCTTGCGGGACCCGGCCCTGACGCCGCGCGGCGTCGAGGAAGCCGGCAGCGCCGGCACCACGCTGCGGAACCTCGGATACCGGTTCGATGCGGCGTTCACGAGCCGGCTCCGGCGGGCTCAGCACACGCTCGCGCTGATCCTCGAGGCGCTGGGCCAATCCGATCTGCCCGTGCACACGGATGCGGCCCTGAACGAGCGCGACTACGGGGCGCTGGCCGGCCTGAACAAGCCGGATGCGCGCGCCCGGTTCGGGGTCGAGCAGGTCCGCACGTGGCGCAAATCCTACGATGCGGTGCCGCCCGGCGGCGAGAGCCTGGCGATGACGGAGGCGCGCCTGTGGCCGTTCTTCGAGCACACGATCGCGCCTCGCGTTCTGGGCGGCGGCTGCGTGCTCGTCGTCGCCCACGGCAACTCGCTGCGATCCCTGCTCCTGCGCCTCGACCGGATCGAGCCCCGGCAGATCGAGGACGTGAACATCGGCACGGCCGAAATCCTCGTCTACCGCGGCGACCCGGCCACGCGAACGCTCACCCGGGCCGCGACGATCGCGACGCCCGCGGGCGGTTGATACGGTTTCGTTTGATCGCTGCGGACAGAGCATGGTCTGTCCCCTCCCCCTTGTGGGGAGGGGTTCGGGGTGGGGG
>NZ_JBELQE010000021.1:0-26257 GCF_040270385.1 Methylorubrum podarium
GTGCCGCAACCGCTCCCCTCCCCCCAAGGGGGAGGGGAGCGGTTGCGGCACACGGCGCCCGAGGCGCCCAAGACGGCACACGAAGGCCAACCGCCGAATGAACACCCTGCGCCCCGGCGACGCCATGCTCACCGACTGGCGGGATGCGGCCGCGCGCTTCGAGCGCGAGGTCGGCAAGGCCGTGGTCGGCCAGGAGCGGGCGATCCGGCTCCTGACCATCGCGATCTTCGCCCGCGGCCACGTCATGCTCGAAGGCGATGTCGGCGTCGGCAAGACCACCCTGCTGCGCGCGGTGGCGCGCGCCCTCGGCGGGGCCTACGAGCGCGTCGAGGGCACCGTCGACATGATGCCCACCGACCTGATCTACCACACCTATCTCGGCGAGGACGGACGCCCGCGGGTCGAGCCCGGCCCGGTGCTGCGGCGGGCCGAGGATCTGTCCGTCTTCTTCTTCAACGAGATCAACCGCGCCCGGCCTCAGGTCCACGCCCTGCTCCTGCGCATCATGGCCGAGCGCAGCGTCGCCGCCTTCAACCGCGAGTTCCGCTTCCCCAACCTCCAGGTCTTCGCCGACCGCAACCGCGTCGAGCGCGAAGAGACCTTCGAGCTGCCGGCCGCCGCCCGCGACCGCTTCCTGATGGAAGTCGGCATGGAGGCGCCCCGCGACGCTCAGGCCCGCCGCGACCTCGTGTTCGATCCCCGCTTCCACGACACCGACCGGCTGACCGAGGAGGTCGCGGCCGGGGTGCTCGATCACGACCGCATCGGCACGATCGCCAGCGCGATCCAGCACGCGATCTCCGCCGAGCCGGCGATCGAGACCTACGTCGTCGGCCTGTGGGAGGCGCTGGTGCGCCCCGGCCCCGCCGGCATCCGGCTGCCCGGCATCGACATCGACCGCCTCGTCCAGGGCGGCGCCTCGCCCCGCGGCGTCGCCTTCCTCGTCCGCGCCGCCCGCGTCCGCGCCTGGCTCGAGGGCCGCGACTGGCTGGTGCCGGAGGACATCCGCGCCGTCTTCCCCGAGGTGATGGCCCACCGCGTCTTCCTCGAACCGGTCTACGAGATGCGGCGCGCGCAGATCGTGCCCGAGCTGATCCGCGCCGTGTTCGAGACGGTGCCCGCCCCGTGAGCGGCCGGGACGACGGGGTCAACGACACGGCCGACATCCTCTACCTGCCGCGCTGGCGGCCGGGCGGACACCGAATCGGCGCCCATCGCGGGCGCGAGGCCGGCGGGCTCGGCACGTTCCGCGATCAAGTCAGCTTCGCACGCCTGCCGGATGCCCGCCGCATCGACCTGCGCGCGTCGCTGCGCGACCCGTTCGAGGGCGTGTTCGTGCGCCGCTTCGAGGCGCGCAGCCCGGTCGAAACTTACGCACTCGTCGATCTCTCCGCCTCGATGCGCTTCCGCGGCCGGGCCGACCGTCTCGGATTGGCGGGCGCCTTCTGCACGGCGCTCGCCCGCTCGGCGACCCGGATCGGCGACGGCTTCGGCGTCCTCGCCTGCGACCGGACGCTGCGGGAGGACCTCTCTCTCCCCGCCACCCGCCACCGCGCCGCGGCCCAGGCCGCCGCCGCCCGGATCGGCGAGGCGGCCTGCGAGGGACGCGGTGCCGAGGGGTTCGTGGAGGCGACGCGGCGGCTGGCCGGACGGCCGAAGCTGATCTTTCTCGTCTCCGATTTCCGCTGGCCGGAGCCTCTGATCGAGGCGGTCTTCTCCGCCCTCGCGCTGCACGACGTGACCCCGGTGCTGCTCGCCGATTCCGCCGAGGACGAGGGCCTGCCGAGCTGGGGCCTCGTCGAACTCGACGACTTGGAGGGCGCCGGGCGCCGCCTCGTCTTCCTGCGGCCGTCCTTGCGCCGCCGCTGGATCGCCCGCGAGGCGGAGCGCGCTGAGCGCTTGCGCCGGATCTGCACGCCCTTCGCCCGCCCGCCCTTCCGGCTCGCCGACCGCTTCGACGCGGAAGCGCTGAGCCGCCACCTGATGACGACGTGAGCGCGATGCGGCGGCGACCCAAACTCTCCTCCCCCGTGTGGGGATGGGATTCAGTCAGCGGAGCCACAGGCGCGGTGTCGGCAGAATCCGGCGCCTCTCCTCCCCCTTGTGGGGAGGAGGCAGGAGGTGGGGGTGGTCCCGGATCGAGCGCAGCGGTGCCTTCTGCACCACCCCCACCCCGAACCCCTCCCCACAAGGGGGAGGGGACGGGTAGGCTGCTTCGTCGAGCATCACTGGTCTCGCCGTCTGGGATCTTTGAATTCGAGCCTTCCTTCCGGGGAGGCACCGCCGCGCGGGCTCTCGGCCTCGTCCTGCTGCTGGCCGGAGCGTGTCCCCTGCCCGCCTCGGCGCAGGTGCGCGGCGTGGAACTGCGCACGCCCCGCGCCTTCGGCTACTTCCAGGGCGACCTCGTTCAGGTGCAGGCCGAGATCCGCGCCGATCCGGGCTTCACCCTGCAGCGCCCGTCCCTGCCGAAGCCCGGCCCCGTCACCTACTGGCTCGACCTGCGCGACGTGCGGACGGAGGAGGGCCGGGGCGCGGACGGCTCCAACGTGATCCGCCTGCGCCTGACCTATCAGGACTTCTACGTGGCGCTCGACGCCCGCACCCTCGACGTGCCGGGCTTTCCCGTCACTGTCGAGAGCGCCGGCGCCAACGGCTCGACCACGGCGGTGGCGCAGGTGCCGGCCTGGAAGATCGGCGTCTCGCCCCTGCGCGAGGTGCAGCCCGAGCGGCGCGACGACCCGGCCGAGTATCTGCGGCCCGACGGGCGCGCGCCCCGCCTCGATCCGCAGCCGGCGCTCGCCTCGGCCGCCGGCTGCCTCGCCCTCGCGGCGCTGGCGCTGGTGCTGCTCGCCTACGACCGGGCGTGGTGGATGTTCGGAGGCCGCCGCGGCCGGCCCTTCGCGCAGGCGCTGAAGGCGCTGCGCCGGGCACGGCGGCAATCGCAGGGAGAGGCCCTGTACCGCGCGGCGCTGCTCGCCCTGCATCGCGGCCTCGACGCGACCGACGGCCGCCGGGTGCTCGCCGACGACCTCCCCGATTTTCTGGAGCGCCATCCCGCCTTCCGGGGGCAGGCGGGCGGACTCCAAACCTTCTTCACGGCCTCCCGGCTCGCCTTCTTCGGCCGGGACACCGCCGGGGCCGGGACGAGATTCCCCCTGCCCGAGGCCGAGGCGCTGCTGCGCCGCCTCGGCGCGGTCGAGCGGAGCGCGTGATCCCGTGGCGCCGCTGCTCCCCTCCCTCGGCGTGGCCACGCCCTGGTGGCTCTGGCTCCTGCCGCTCGCGGGGCTGCCGCTGTTGCTCTCCGTCACCCGGCGCAGCCCGGTCGCCTCGGTCGCGGCAGCCCCCGAGGATCCCCTCTCCGCGGGCCTGCGGATCGCCCTGACCGCCGCCGGCATGCTGGCGGTCGGCGGCCTCGTCCTGGCGCTGGCCGGCCCCTACCGCGCCGGCGAGCGGGTGACCCGCACCGGCGTCGGCGCGCAAGTTTCGATGCTGATCGACCGCTCCGGCAGCATGAACGAGACCTTCGCCGGCCGGCAGCCCTCGGGGGAGGAGGAATCGAAGGCGGCGGCCTCCCGCCGCATCCTGCGCGACTTCGTCGGCGAGCGCGCCCACGACCAGTTCGCGGTCACCGCCTTCTCCACCGCGCCGATGCTGGTCGTGCCGATGACCGACCGGCACGACGCCGTGCGCGCGGCCATCGCCGCCATCGACCGGCCGGGCCTCGACTACACCAACGTCGCCCGCGGCCTCGGCATGGCTTTGTCGCAGTTCGGCGCGGGCGCGCCGGGGGTGTCGCGGGCGCTGCTCCTGGTCTCGGACGGCGCGGCGGTGATCGATCCGCGCATCCAGGCGCAGCTGCGCGCCGAGTTCGCCCGGGTGCGGCCGAACCTCTACTGGCTGTTCCTGCGCACCAAGGGCTCGCCCTCGATCCACGACAAGCCCGCGGGCGAGGACACGCCGCAGGCCGCGCCGGAGCGTCATCTCGACCTGTTCTTCAAGAGCCTCGGCGTGCCCTACCGCGCCTTCGAGGCGGAGGGCGCCGACGCAGTGGCGAGCGCCGTGCGCCAGATCGAGGCGCTGGAGCGCGATCCCATCCCCTATACCGAGGAGCGCCCCCGCCGCGACCTCACCGGCTGGGCCTACGCGCTCGCCGCCCTCGGCCTGCTCCTCCTCGTCCTCGCCAAGCTGGCGGAGACCAATTTTTTGCGCGCGCCCGTTCGTGAGCAGGGCGCCGCCGCGATCGATCCCGCGCCCTCCGCCGCACCGAGAAGGGCCGCCGCCTGATGCCCTCCGCCCTCACCCACGCCTCCGCGCCATCCCTGCGCGCCCGGCTCGGCGCGGGCGCCGGCCAGGGCTGGCGCAGCGTCCGTCCGTTCCTGCTGGTGCTGCTGCCGATCCTACTGCTCGGGACGGCCGCCGCCTTCGCGCTCTCGGCGTGGCGGGACACGCGCACCAACGCGGCCATCGCCGCGCTCGAAGCGGGGCGCGACGTCGCCGTCCCGCCCGACGCCCCCGACGCGCTCCTCGTCGCACGGACGAAGTTCCTGGCGTTTCGCGATCGCCTCGGCGAGACCGAGCCGCTGCTGGAGACCCTCGACGGCCGGCGATCCGCTGAAGCCGCGGCGCGGGCCCGCTACGTCGTCGCCAATGCCCGCATCCGCGAGGCCTTCCGGCTG
Source organism: Methylorubrum podarium (assembly GCF_040270385.1). Lineage (NCBI taxonomy): Bacteria > Pseudomonadati > Pseudomonadota > Alphaproteobacteria > Hyphomicrobiales > Methylobacteriaceae > Methylorubrum > Methylorubrum podarium. The sequence goes on from NZ_JBELQE010000021.1 coordinate 4,677, forward strand.
ATCGAGCGCAGCGAGCTCGACAAGGCGGGGCCGCAGGTCACCCTCGCGCGCCAGGACTACCGCCGGGCGCTCCAGGCCCGGCCCGATTTCTGGGACGCGAAGTTCAACTTCGACGTCGCCTCGCGCCTGATCCGCGACTTCCCGGAATTCGACCGCACGTTCGGCGACGAGCTGAAGGCCGAGCCCAAGCAGATCTGGACCGACATCCCCGGCCAGCCGCGGGGCGGGCCATGAGCGTGCGGGCCATGAGCCTCTGGGCCGAACTCCCCTTGGCAAGGAACCTGCGCGACCGCCGTCTCCAGGCGCTCGCCGCCGCGCTTCTGCTCGCGGTGCTGGCGGTCGTCGTACCGCCGCTGCCGCTGACCCGCACGGGCGTCTCGGTGCTGGCGGTGGTCGACATCACCGGCAGCATGAACGTGCGCGATTATATGCGCGACGGGCGCCCGGCGAGCCGGCTCGACACCGCCAAGGCGGCGCTGCGCGACCTGATCCCCGAACTGCCCTGCGGCTCGCGGCTCGCCCTCGCCCTGTTCACCGAGCGGCGCCCCTTCCTGCTGTTCGCGCCGATCGAGGTCTGCGCCGACTTCGCGCCGCTGGACGGCGCGATCGCTGCCCTCGACTGGCGCATGGCCTGGGAGGGCGACAGCCGGATCGCGGCGGGCCTGCACCGGGCCGTCGCCATGGCCGGCGACTTCGACGCCGACCTCCTGTTCATCACCGACGGGCAGGAGACCCCGCCCCTGCCGCCCAACGGCCTCCCGCCCTTCGAGGGCAAGGCGGGCGCGGTGCGCGGCCTGATCGTCGGGGCGGGCGGGTACGGCCTCTCGCCGATCCCGAAATTCAACGATCGCGGCCGCGAGACCGGCTTCTACGCCGAGACTGACGTGCAGCAGGAGAACCGCTTCGGCCCGCCGCCGGCCGACGCGGAATCGCGCGAGGGCTACAACCCGCGCAACGCCCCCTTCGGCGGCAGCGCGGCGCGGGGCGAGGAGCATCTCTCCTCCGTGCGCGAGCCGCATCTGAAGGCGCTCGCCGCCCAGACCGGCCTCGCCTACGCCCATCTCGACGGGCCGGACAGCCTGCGCGCGCCCCTCCTCGCCGCCGCGACCCCACGGCCCCTGCCCGGCCGGCTCGACCTGCGTCCCTTCCTCGGCGCGGCGGCGCTCGCCCTGGTGCTCGCCGCCTTCCTCGCGGATGCGCTGCGCGCCCGCGCCCTCCCCTTCACCGCAAGCAGGACCTCATGATGCGTCTGTCCCTTCTCGTCCTCCCGCTGGCGCTCGCGGCGACCGCGGCGCTGGCCCACGGCCCGACCCCGCAAAAAGTCTCCCAGTCGATCACGATCAAGGCGAGCCCGGACGCGGTGTGGAGGGTGGCCGGCGATTTCGCCGGCATCGGCCGGTGGCACCCGGCGCTCGCCAAGGCCGAGGGCAGCGGGACCAAGGACGGCGGCACCCGCACCCTCACCTTCAAGAACGGCGGCCGGATCGAGGAGAGCCTGGACGAGTACAAGCCGGAGGCCCGCACCTATTCCTACCGGATGGGCGAGCCGGACCTGAAGGCGCTGCCGGTCTCCTCCTACTCGGCGACGGTCACCGTGAGCCCGGAGGGCGACGGCTCCAAGGTCGAGTGGATGGGCCGCTTCTACCGCGGCGACACCGGCAACGAGCCCCCCGAGAACCTCGGCGACGAGGCCGGCAAGGCGGCGATGAACGCGTATTTCGCGGACGGGCTGAAGGGCCTGAAGGCGGCCGTGGAGGGCGGCAAGGCCAAATGAGGAATCCGGCCCAATGATCCGCCCCGCCCTCGCCGCGCTGATCCTCGCCTCCGCGCTCGCCGGCGTGCCGGCGCAGGCCGCGCCCGTCTACGTCGCGAGCCAGCAGGGCGCGCAGGTGACGCGCGTCGAGGCGGGAGCGGTCGCGGGCCACGCGGCCGTGGCGGGGGCCCCCGCGACGGTCGCGGCGGGCGGCGGATCGGTCTTCCTCAGCCATCCGGACGGGCACGCGATCACCGTGGCCGACGCGGCCACCGGGGCGGTGCTGCGCCGCCTCCCCTACAAGGGCCAGGGCTTCGGCCTCGCCGCCTCGGCGGACGGCAGGACCCTGTTCGTCGCCGACTGGTCGGGCAACCGCGTCGATCGGCTCTCGGCCGCGGACGGAACGGTCGAGGCTTCCGCCGCGACCGGCCGCGACCCGGCCCACCTCGCCCTCGACCGCACCGGACGGCTCTACGTCGCCGACCGGGAGAGCCATCAGGTCAGCGTGTTCGAGACCGCGCGGATGACCCGGCTCGCGACGATCCCCGTCGGCACCGCGCCCTTCGCCCTGGCGCTGAGCCCGGACGAGCGCCGCCTCTATGTCGGCAACGTGCGCAGCAACGACCTCACCGTGATCGACACGCAGGCGCTGAAGGCCGTCGCCACCGTGCCGGCCGGCGCCATGCCCTACGGCATCGCCGTGAGCCCGGACGGCGCGCGGGTGCTCGTGACCAACCAGCACGCCGCCACGGTCACCGTGCTCGACGCGGACACGCTCGGCATCGCGGCAACCATCGGCGTCGGCCGCTATCCCGAGGGCATCGTGATCGAGGGCGGCCGGGCCTATGTCGCGAACTGGTTCTCCGACACCGTGTCCGTCCTCGACCTCGCCACGCTGAAGGAGGTCGCCCAGGTGCCGGTCGCCGAGGGTCCGCGCAGCCTCGCCGTCGCCGCTGCAGCGGACGCATCAGCGAAGGACACTCCGCGATGAGAGCGCGTGCCGCCGGTTCCTTTTCCCGTCGCTTGGCAAGTCCCTTGGCCGGGCTCGCCATCCTGCTGATCCTCTGCGCCTGCGACCGCGGCGCGGAGACCGCCGGCGCGGCGTCGAGCGCGGCGCCCGACCGCGGCGACGAGGGCACCGTCGTCGCCTCGACGGCGGAGGATCACCTGCCGGACTGGCTCTCGCCCACCGACGGCACGGATCCGGCCCGCTGGCTCGCCGGCCGCGAGGCGGGGCACCCCTTGCCCGCGGATGCCGCCGCGGTCAGGGACATCCGCGAATCCCTCGACAGGGCGCGCAGCGCCTTCGTGGAAGACAAGCGCATGATCGCCAACCGCACGGTGCAGCTCGGGCAGATGCTGTCCGAGATCGGCAAGCCGGAATCCTATCGCGGCCTGATCGACGGCCTCGGCGCGATCGCGGCCGTGCGGGGCCGCCACAAGAGCCTCTACGGCGAGATGTGCCAGCACTACTACAACACCCGCGCCCAGGGCGCCGACCACGCCGCCGCCCTCGCCCGCCTCGAAGCCCGGGAGCGGCCGGACGTCGCCGCGCCGGAAATGCCGCCCGACCCGCCTCGGCCCCAGGGAGAACAATTGGGAGAACAGTCGGGAGGACGGCCGTGAGCGACGGACGCGCGGCCGCCCGGCCCGTGCCGGCGCGGCCGGAGACGATGCTCGTGGTCGACGACCACCCGATCGTGCTGCAGGGCGTGCGCCGCCTGGCGGACGCCGCGGGCGTCGCCAGAGTCTACGAGGCCGCCGACATCGTCTCGGGCTACCGCCTGTTCCACCGGCACCGGCCCGCCCTCGTCGTCGCCGATCTGAGCTTCCGCGACGACGGCCTGTCCGGCCTGTCGCTGATCCGCCGCATCCGGGCGCTGGACCCGCGAGCGCGCATCCTCGTCTTCAGCATGCATGCCGACCCGGTGCTCGTCTCCCGGGCGCTGGAGAGCGGCGCGCTCGGCTTCGTGCTCAAGGATGCCGGGTCGGACGCCTTCCTCGAGGCCCTCGACGCCGTGCATGCCGGGCAGGGCTACCTGCCGCACGCGCTGGCCACCGACGTGGCGATGCTGAACCGCGGCGCCCGCCCGGCCCCGCTCGCCACCCTGAGCGCGCGGGAATTGCAGATCCTGTCGCTGCTGAGCCAGGGCAAGTCCTACGAGGCCATCGCCGGCGCCATGGCGGTGAGCTACCGCACGGTGATCAACGCCAGTTCCAGCATGCGCAAGAAGCTCGGCGTCGAGTCCCGCGCCGGGCTGGTCCAGATCGCGGTCAACCGGCGCAACGCGCTGCTGTGAGCGCCCTTGGAAGGATCGGCCGGCGAGAGGCCGGACTTGTCCCATCCTCCCCCTCATCCTGAGGTGCCGGCGCGCAGCGTCGGCCTCGAAGGATCCTTCAGATCCCGCACGATCCCTGGAGGATCCTTCGAGGCCCGCTGACGCGGGCACCTCAGGATGAGGGATGTGGATCGGGAGTCCGCGACCGGCCCGCCGGGGTCACTCGGCACGCCGCTCCTCCACGGGCTCGCCGGGCGAGGCCCGCGGGCCGGGGCCGCCGGCGGGCGTGGCGAAGGGCAGCGTCAGCGCCGCCGCGACCAGGACCGCGGTGATCCAGCGCCGCGGCCGCTCGGGGGCGGAGGCGAGGCTCGGACCGGCGAGCCGGTGCCGCGGCTTCTCCCCGCCGAGGGGCGTCGGGCAGGGCCGCCCCCCCTCCGGGGACCGGTCGAGATGGCGCTCGACCGCGCCGAGCAGCGCGGCCGCCTCCCCGTCCAGGCTGTCCCAGTGCCGGGTCAGGGTGCCGCGCTCCGCCGGCTCGGACGCCGCGGCATCCGGGCCGGTCTCCGTCGTCCGCTGCTCCTCGGGGGCCGTCCGAGCACCTGTCATGTCAGCGCCTGTCATGGCGGGGAGCGTCAGGCGCGGTGGTAGGCGTCCTCGAGGCGGACGATGTCGTCCTCGCCGAGGTAGCTGCCGAGTTGCACCTCGATCAGCTCGACATCGTCGTTGCCGGGATTTTCGAGGCGGTGGATCGCGCCGAGCGGGATGAAGATGTGCTCGCTCTCGCGGTAATCGGCGATCGTGTCGTCCACGGTCACCCGGGCGCAGCCGCGCACCACGACCCAGTGCTCGGCCCGGTGGCGGTGCTTCTGCAGGGAGAGCCGGCCGCCCGGCGCCACGGTGATCCGCTTGACTTGGAAGCCGTCGGAGGCCTCCAGCACCCGGTAGCTGCCCCAGGGGCGGTGCGAGGAGGCGTGCCACTCGGCCTGGGGCCGGCCCTTGCTGCGCAGGATCTCGACCATCTTGCGCACGTCGCCGCAGCGGCTGCGGTCGGCCACCAGGATCGCGTCCTTCTCGGCCACGACCACGAGGTCGCGCACGCCGACGAGGGAGGTGACCATGCCGTCGGACGAGACGAAGCAGCCCTCGCTGTCGAACAATTCGGCCGCGCCGCGGCTGACATTGCCGAGGTCGTCGCGCTCGCTGATCGCCCACAGCGCGTTCCAGTTGCCGACATCCGACCAGCCGCAGCGCATCCGCGCCACCGCGGCGCGGCTCGTCTTCTCCATCACCGCGAAGTCCAGCGAGGTCTTGTGGGTGCCGGCAAACCCCGCGGCGTCGAGGGCGAGCGCGCCGCCCTCGTCGGCGGCGGCCTCGACCGCGGCCTCCGCCGCCGCCGCCGTGTCCGGATCGAACGCCCTGTACTCGCCGCACAGGGTGTCGGCCCGCATCAGGAAGTTGCCGGAATTCCACATCCAGCGGTCGGCAAGATAGGTCGCGGCCCGGCCCGCGTCCGGCTTCTCGGCGAAGGTGTGCACCGCGTGGCAGCGCGCCTCGACGCGGGCGCCGGGGCGGATCCAGCCGTACTCGGTGCTGGCGTGATCCGCCTCGATGCCGAAGGTGACGAGGCGCCCGGCCCGCGCCGCCGGCAGGGCGGAGGCGACGGCGCGCCGGAAGGAGCGCGGCTCGGTGACGATGTGGTCGGAGGGAAGCACGAGCACCACCGCCTCCGGGTCCGCCCGCGCCACCAGGGTGCAGGCGGCCAGGATCGCCGGGCCGGAATCGCGGCGCTCCGGCTCCAGCAGGAGGGTGACGCCCGCGTCGATCGCGGCGGCCTGCTTCTCGACGAGGAAGCGGTGATCGCGGTTCGCCACCACGATCGGCCGGGCGAAGAGCGGGCCCTGCAGCCGCAGCAGGGTCTGCTGGAAGGTCGAGTGCGGCCCGAGCAGGGGCACGAACTGCTTCGGCAGCGAGGTGCGGGAGGTGGGCCAGAGCCGCGTTCCCGAGCCGCCGCAGAGGATGACGGGTTGGATCCGTGCAGGCATCGACGGGCGTCCTTTTCGTGCTGAGGCTTGGGGTGAAGCTTGGGGTGTGGCTTGGATTAGGTTTGGGTCGAGGCTCGCGAGGGGTCAGGGGGTCTGCACGGCGCTGCGCAGGGCCGGGGCGGCCTGCGAGACGGGGCCGGGCGCGGCCGCCCCGTCGCGGGCGGGGGCCGGCGCCTCTCCCGCGCCTGCCTTGGCGGGCGAGACCTGGACGACGTCGCCCGGCAGCAGCACCGAGGTGAGCGCGGCCTTGAAGGTCACCGCCCGGTCGCGCAGGGTCCGGGTGACCTCGACGCTCCAGCCGGTGGCCTCGGTCCCGCCGTCGGAGGCGGCGAGCCGCCGGGCGCGGCTCTCCAGGAGATCGCGGGCGATGGGCAGGCTCGCCTCGGTCTCCAGCAGCTGCTGGCGGGTGGCCTGGAGGTCGGCCACGACCCGGCGCCGGTGACCGTTCTCGGTGTCGCGCTGGCGCAGGGTCAGTTCGCCGGTGGCGGTGCCGTTGCGGGCGAGGTCCGCGTCGATCCGGGCGAGCTCCGCCCGGACCCGGGCGTTCTCGCGCTGCCGGTCCACCATGATCGTCTGCAGGCCATGGCCGTTGTCGGTGAGCCGCGCGTAGTTGCGGACCTGGGCCTCGGTCAGCTTGACCTGTTCCTCGATCAGGGCCCGCTGCTGGCTCAGCGCCGCCCGCTCGGTCTCGAGCCGCTCGACCTGCTGGCGCAGCAGGCCGACCTCGCTGCGCTCGCTCTCGCGCTGGAGCGAGAAGATCTCCTGCTCGCCGCGCAGGAGGGCGCTCGCCTCGGGGCCGATCAGTTCGTCCGAGACGAAGCTCGTGCGCCCGTCCCGCTGCGCCTCCAGCCGGAGCTGCCGGGCGCGCTGGGCGAGCCGGGCGAGTTCGAGCCCGCGCAGGCGCTCGCGCGCGGCCAGCACCTCGCCCTTGAGTTCGGTGATCGAGCGGTCGCCGACCCGCCCGCCGCCGGCGAGCGCCACCGCGCCGAGCACGGTGAGGCCGTAGCGGTAGGTGTAGCTGCCGGGCGAGCGGACCTCGCCGAGCACGTAGACCGGCTTCATCTCGGACAGCCGCAGGCTGACCGTGGCCGAGCGCAGGTAGCCGTCGTTGAGCCGCGTCCGCACCAGGGTCTCGGCCTGCTCCGGGCTCAAACCTGCGACCCGGACCCGGCCGACCAGCGGCAGGTTCAGGTCGCCCACCGCGTCGACCACGTACTCGCCGGTGAGATCGGTCTGGCCGAACACGACCATCGTCAGCTTGTCGCCGCTCGACAGGAGCAGCGCGGTCTCGGCCGGCGGCTCCGGCAGCGGCGCCTGTCCCTCGGCGGCCAGGGGAGAGCCGGCGAGACAGAGCACCAGCGCCGCCGCGAGCGTCGCGCCGCGGCACCATTCGCCGTTCCAAGGCCGATATGTCCTGAAGTCGAGCATGCCTTCGCCTCTTGAGGCCGCCGTCCGGTCGTCGGCCGGCATCCCGGGGGAGGCCGGTCTCGGAATCTGCGCCAAGCCCGCCGTGCTCGGGTGAGGATCTCGGGTGGAGATCCGTGACGAACCGTGACGGGCCGTCGCGACGCTCTGCTTGAATGCCAGAGCCCCCTCCCCATTGGTCCTGGCTATTCGGTCCCTCCCCGGTTCGCGACCGGGTTAGTCCGACGGGGCCGGTCCCGGCCCCCGGGCGCGGTTGGGAACCGTTTCCGCACCGCCCCGTCCGCCTCGGACCCGAAAGGGGCGTCCTTCGCGCGATCGCGGTACGTCGCCATCGCCCCGTCGAGGGCTTCGTCTTCCTCGAAACAGCAATGCCGGGCGCGATCCCCGTCACCTAGTCTGGGATCGACCGATAATGGGAGGCGTCGAGCGATGAAGAAGCGTATCCTTGTCACAGGTGGAGCCGGCTTTGTCGGCAGTCACCTGTGCGATCGACTGGTGGCGCAGGGACACGACGTGCTCGCCGTCGATAATTTTTATACGGGCGACCGGTCGAACCTCGCACAGCACCTGAGCAATCCGCGCTTCGAGGTCATGCGCCACGACGTGACATTTCCGCTCTACGTCGAGGTGGACGAGATCTACAATCTCGCCTGCCCCGCCTCCCCGGTCCACTACCAGCGCGACCCGGTGCAGACCACGAAGACCAGCGTGCTCGGGGCCATCAACATGCTCGGGCTCGCCAAGCGGCTCGGCATCCCGATCCTCCAGGCCTCCACCAGCGAGATCTACGGCGATCCGGACGTGCATCCGCAGCCGGAGGGCTATCGCGGCCTCGTCAGCGTCAGCGGCCCGCGCGCCTGCTACGACGAGGGCAAGCGCTGCGCCGAGACCCTGTTCTTCGACTATCAGCGCCGCCACGACGTGCCGATCCGCGTGGCGCGCATCTTCAACACCTACGGGCCGCGGATGAACCGCGACGACGGCCGCGTCGTCTCGAACTTCGTCGTGCAGGCGCTGCGGGGCGAGCCGATCACCCTCTACGGCGACGGCCGCCAGACCCGCGCCTTCTGCTTCGTCGACGACCTCGTCGAGGGGCTGATGCGGCTGATGAACGTCCCGGGCACGCTCGACGGCGCGGTCAACCTCGGCAACCCGACCGAGGTGACCATCGCCGAGATCGCCGAGCGAATCGTCGCCCTCACGGGCTCGCGCTCCCCCATCGTCTACCGCCCGCTGCCGCAGGACGACCCGCGCCAGCGCTGCCCGGACATCACCCGGGCGAAGGCGATGCTGCACTGGAGTCCGAAGGTCGGGCTCGACGAGGGGCTGACGCGGACGATCGCCTATTTCGACGCGCTCCTCACCGCCTCCGCCTCGAGCGTGACCCCCTTCGAGCCGGCGCAGCAGGACTTTGCAACGACAGACTTGGCGAGGACCGGCTCATGAGCGCGCCGCTTCCCCGCGTTCCGATCCTGGGGGTGCCGGTCAGCGCGATTACCCTGGACGAGGCCGTGACGGCGGTCGAGGACTGGATCCTCGGCCGCCAGCGCCACTACGTCTGCATCACCGGCGCCCACGGCGTCATCGAGTGCCAGACCGACGGGGCCCTGCGCGCGATCCACGAGCGCGCCGGGCTCGTCACGCCGGACGGGATGCCGCTGGTCTTCATGGCGCGCCGGCTCGGCTTCCCGCGCACGCAGCGGGTCTACGGACCCGACCTGATGCGCGCGCTGACGGCCCTGTCGGCCCGCAGGGGCTACCGGCAATACTACTTCGGAGGTGCTTCAGGCCTGCCCGAGCGGCTGGCCGCGCGCCTGACGGAGCAGTTCCCCGACCTGCCCGTGGCCGGCACCTTCTCGCCGCCCTTCCGGCCGACGACGCCGGAGGAGGACGAGGCGATCGTCGCGCGCATCAACGCGGCGAAACCCGACATCCTGTGGGTCGGCCTCAGCACCCCGAAGCAGGAATACTGGATGGCGCGCCACCGCGACCGGCTGGACGTGCCGGTCATGGTCGGCGTCGGCGCGGCCTTCGACTTCCTCGCCGGCACCAAGCGGCAGGCGCCGGTCTGGATGCAGCGGCGCGGGCTCGAATGGGCCTTCCGCCTCGGCACCGAGCCGCGCCGGCTGTGGCGCCGCTACGGGCGGATCGTGCCGGAATTCATCCTGCGCGCGTCGGTCCAGCTCCTGCACGCGCCGGCCGCGCCCTCGCCGGCGCAGCACGCGCCGCCGCGGCCGCGCCGCTCCTTCTAGAGCGCCCTCCGCCGACGCGGATCCGGTTCGGCGCAAAAGAGCGCGTCGAAACAAGAACCGAGAGCCGCGCTCGACCGGGCTCCCGCCGCGCCTTTGCGCCCGGCGGGAGCGCAGACGTGACCGGAAGGACCGCGACGCACCCCGAAGGGCTAGATGAGCGCGAAAGTATGATCGCCCATCGAGAAGATATGCTTAGTCGATCCACGAAATAAGAATGGAAGCGCCGAAGCAGAAAGGCGTCAACACCATGTCGAAAAGCGCAGTTGTTACCGGGGCCGGCGGTTTCATTGGTGGACATCTGGTGACGTACTTGCGTCGCCTGGGGTATCACGTCCGCGGGGTCGATCTCAAATGTCCCGATTTCGGGCCGAGCGACGCGGACGAGTTCATGCTCGCCGATCTGCGTTCGTTCGAGGATTGCCGCGAGGCGGTGAAGGGCGTCGACGAGGTCTACAACCTCGCCGCCGACATGGGCGGCATCGGCTACATCTCCGGCGCGCACGCCTCGATCACCTTCAACAACACGATGATCAGCGCGCAGATGCTGAAGGCCGCCTTCGACGCCAAGGTCGAGCGGTTCCTGTTCTCCTCCTCGGCCTGCGTCTACCCGCAGCACCTGCAGGACGTGCCGAGCGTGATCCCGCTGAAGGAGGAGGATGCCTTCCCGGCCGCCCCCGAGGAGGGCTACGGCCTGGAGAAGCTCTACACGGAGAAGCTCTGCCAGTACTTCACCGAGGATTACGGCTTCCCGACCCGCTCCGTCCGCTTCCACAACGTCTACGGGCCCTACGGCACCTACGACGGCGGCAAGGAGAAGGCGCCGGCCGCGCTCTGCCGCAAGGTCGCGCGCACGCCGGACGGCGGCACCATCGACATCTGGGGCGACGGCCAGCAGACCCGCTCGTTCATGTACGTCGATGACTGCGTCGAGGGCATCTACCGCATCATGCAGTCGAACTATTCCGGGCCGCTCAACCTCGGCACGGACGAGCTCGTCAACATCAGCGGCCTCGTCGATCTCGTGGCCGAAGCCGCCGGCAAGACGATCCACAAGTCGTTCGACCTGAGCAAGCCGCAGGGCGTGCGCGGGCGCAACAGCGACAACACCCTCCTGCGCGAGACCCTGGGCTGGGAGCCCGGCATCCACCTGCGCGAGGGTCTCAAGCCCACCTATGCCTGGATCGCGGCGCAGATCCAGGAGGCCCAGCACGAGGCGCAGCGGGAGGCGGACGCCGCCCCTAGGCAGGCCGCCGAGTAGGCCGGCCGAATCCCGTCCCTCCCCGCAGGTACTGCAGCGCGAGCGAGCCCATGCCGGACGTCGATGTTGCCAATACCGGCATCCTGCCGGCCGGGGGCCCCGGCTGGCAGGAGCGCGTCAAAGGGCGCGTGCAAGAGAGCCTGCAAGGGAGCTTGCAGGAGCGTCTGCAGGAGCGCGTCGGAGCCGCCCGGTCCGGCTCCGAGGCGACCGCCTGGGCCCGGCGCCGGATCGTCACCGGAGCCCTCGTCCGCGGCGATGCCGCCGCCGTCCTCGCCGCCTGCGCGGGAAGCCTGCTCGTCATGGCGGCGGCCGGGGCGCTCCCCGGCCTCGCGCCGGCCACGCTGGCCGGCTGGTGCGCCCTGCAGATCGCCGCCCTGGCGCTGTGCGGCCTCTACGGGCCGATCGAGGCGGAGCCGATCGAGCGGCTGCGGCGCCGCGGCCTCGCCGCCGCCCTCACGTTCGGCGCCGCCGTGCTGGTCGGCGGCAGCCCCTCGCCGTGGCTCTGGACCGCCGCCGGAATCGCCGCCCTCCTCTCGATCCCGTTCGGGCATTACGCGGAGGGGTTCGTGCGTGCGCGGCTCGTCCGGCGGGGCGTGTGGGGGGCGGCGACCATCGTCTACGGCGAGGGCGCGGCCGAGCTCGCCCGCAGCCTCGCCGCGCGGCCCGAACTCGGCCTGCGGCCGGTCGGGATCGTCCGGGAGCCCGTGAGCGGACTCGAGCCCTTCCGCGCCGCCGCACCGTCGGGGCCGGCGGAGGAGGAAGGCGGGGCCGAGCGGATGGCGGAGCTGCTGGCGACGGCCGAGGTCGCCCTCTGCACGCCGGGCGAGCGCGAGCCCGGCCGCTTCGCCTGGCTGACCCGGCATCCGTTCCGGCAGGTCATCGTGGCGCACCAAGCGCCGGAGGTGGAGACCGTGCGCCTCCAGACCCGCTGCCTCGGCCCCATCGTCGGGCTCGTGGTGCGCCGGGCGATCTTCCTGCCGCACAACCTGCGCCTCAAGCGCGCGGTCGATCTCGCCGTGACGCTGCCCGCGCTGATCCTGTTCGGGCCGCTGATCGGCGTGCTCGCCCTCGCGGTGAAGCTCGCCGACCCGGGACCCGCCTTCTACGTCCAGCCCCGCGTCGGACGGGATGGCCGCACCATCCGCGTGTACAAGCTGCGCAGCATGTTCCGCGACGCGGAGGCGCGGCTCGCCGGCCACCTCGCCGCCGACGAGGCCGCCCGGCGCGAGTGGGACCGGTTCTGCAAGCTGCGCGACGATCCGCGCGTCCTGCCCGGCATCGGCGGCTTCATCCGGCGCACCAGCCTCGACGAGCTGCCGCAGCTCCTCAACGTGCTGCGCGGCGACATGAGCGTGGTCGGCCCCCGGCCCTTCCCCGCCTACCACACCGAGCGGTTCGGTCCCGCCTTCCAGGCGCTGCGGGCGAGCGTGCCGCCGGGCCTGACCGGGCTGTGGCAGATCTCCGCCCGCAGCGACGGCGACCTCGCGGTCCAGGAGCAGCAGGACAGCTTCTACATCCGCAACTGGTCGATCTGGATCGACCTGTACATCCTCCTCGAGACGGTGCCGGCGGTGCTCACCGCCAAGGGCGCCCGCTGACGAGGGTCCGGAAGAGGGTCCGGCGGCCCCTCTTCCCCCGATGCGCTTCCCTTTCGATCCCGATGCAGGCGTGAACCATGGATCCGTTCCACGAAGCCGAGCCGTCCGGCGGCCGGCCCTCGCTCACCGCCCATTACGAGGCCGTCACGGGGCACGCCCTCGCGGTGCTCTGGCGCCGGCGGATCATGATCGCCGCGATCGCCGGGCTCTCGGCGCTGGCGGCGGGCGCGGCCTCGCTGGCCCTGCCGCCGAGCTACACCGCCGAGGTGCTGCTCCAGTTCGATTTCGGCCAGACCCAGGACGTGCGCGGGACCGGCAAGTCGGGCCCGCAGATCGCCCTGGAGCCGGCCTCGGTGGTGGAGAGCGAGGCGCGCATCATCCGCTCCTTCGCCATCGCGCAATCCGTGGCGGGCCGGCTCGAGACCGAGTCGGGTGAAGCGGAGCACGCCGCCAAGGAGCCGCAGCCCGCGGGATGGGTCGCCTCCCTGCGCCAGGCGCTCGAAAACCGGGTCCAGGCCGCGCTGCCCGCGCCTTCCCCTCGCCAGGACGGGACCACGCAGCAGGAGACCGAGCGGGACGCGCAGGCCGCGCGGCTCCTGCGCGGGCTCACCGTCGGCAACGACGCCAAGGCCTACCTGATCACCATCGGCTACCGCGATCGCGATCCCCGGCGGGCGGCGGAGACCGCCAACACCTTCGCCACCGAGTACCTCGCCCGCAAGATGCAGGCGGCCTCGCTCGCCACCGAGCGGGCGAGCCGCTGGTACGCCGAGCAGATCCAGGTCTCGCGCGGCGAACTCGCCCGCCTGGACGGCGAGATCGATGCCTTCCGCAAGCGCACCGGCTTCGTCGAATCGGTGCGCGAGGGCGTGGACCTGCGCGAGCAGCAACTGCGCGATGCCCTCTCCGAATTGTCCAGCGCCACCGCCAAGCGGCTGGCGGAGGAGGCGCGGCTGCAGCGCGCCGGAGACGTGATGCGCTTCGGCGGCGTGCCGAACGCCGCCGACACGACGATCTCGCCGGTGATCCAGCAGATGCTGGCCGACGACAGCAAGCTGCGCCAGGAGCTGGAGCAGCTCACCGCCGTCTCCGGCGACAACCACCCCAGCGTGCTGCGCCTCAAGGCCGCGATCGCCGCGCTCCAGCAGCGGCTCCAGATCCGCATGGCCGAGGTGCTGAAGCTGGTGGAGGTCGATCTCGGCGCCGCCCGCAGCCTCGAAGCCTCGGCCGAGGCGCGGGTCGCGACGGTGCGCCGCTCGCTCATCGAGAGTAAGGCGCTCGAAGCCAAGCTGCGCGCGCTCCAGGCCGACGCGACCGCCGCCCGCGACCGCCTGCGCGTCCTCGACGAGGGCTACCAGACCGCCAACGCCCTGAGCGAGCTCAAGCCGGTGATGGCGCAGATGCTGGCGCCGGCCAAGGTGCCGACCCTGCCCACCGGCCCCGGCCTCGGCCTCGTGCTCGGGCTGGGCCTGTTCGCCGGCGCCGGTGCCGGCTCGGTGCTGGCGCTCGCCCTCGACCGCCGCGACCGGGGCTACCGCAGCCAGGGCGAGATGGAGGCCGAGACCGGCCTGCCCTGCCTCGCGCTGCTGCCGAACCGGCCGGCGGGGGAGCATTCGGGCGAGCGCCTGGAGCAGGATCTCGTCTTCCGCGAGGCCGTGCGGGCGGCGGTGGCCGAACTCGTCGCGGTGCGCGAGCCGCTCAAGGTCGTCCTCGTCACCTCGGCGATGCCGGGCGAGGGCAAGTCGGTCGTCGCCCGCTCGGTGGCGCGCTCGCTCGCCGCCATGGGCCGCCGGGTGCTGATCCTCGACGGCTCGCCCCGCCGCGCCGCGATCGAGGATGCCCGCCTCGGCAAGCCCGGTCCCGAGACGGGGGCCGACGACGAGGAGGCGGAGGGCCGGATCTCGACCATCCGCCGCGTCTCCGGCTTGAAGGACGGGCACGACATCTACGCCGAGCCGACCTTCGGCATGCTCGTGCGCGAGGCGCGCGAGCGCTACGACGTGATCCTCGTCGAGGTGCCGCCCGTGCTGCTGCTCGGCGACGTGGCGCTCCTGCGCCAGCACGCCGACGCCGTGGTCCACGTCGTGGCGTGGCACGGCACGCAGAAGGCGGCGGTGACGGCGAGCCTCGCCTATATGCGCCGGCTCGGGCTGACGGTCGCCGGGCTCGTCCTGAACAAGGTCGACCTGAAGCGCCACCAGGGCCGCGCCGCGGACCGCGGCACGCTCTACCGCGACTTCTCGCACTACTACCGGAACAGCGCCTGATGGGCGCGCGGAGGACCCTGGACGCGGCGGCTCCGGACGCGGACGGGGCGATCCTGCTCAGCGCCTGGACCTTCGCCTGTGCGGCCTGCGGCTCGCCCGCCGTCACCTGGCCGAGCGACCCGACCGCCGAGGCGGCCATCGCCTGCGGCGGCTGCGCCCGGCCGCTCGGCACCCTCGCCGCGTTCCGCGCCGGGATCGAGCGGGTGCTGGCCGCCCACCCTCTCGTCGAGTACCGGCCGGGGCCGCAGGATCTCCCGCGGCCCCGGTCGCAACCTCCGCCGGAGGCGGGATCAGACGAACAGGACGTGGCCCGCGCCCAGCTCGGCCTTGTGGGTGTCGGCGAGCCAGAGCGTGTCCGATCCTGAGCGGATCGCGACGTCGGTGCCGACATCCTGCGCCGCCGCCAGCACGGCGTCGAGCGAGGCGAACATCGACCGGCTGACCTCGATCGTGTCGGGGGCGGAGCCGCCGGCCTCGAAATCCTCGACCCAGTCGGCGCCGTTGCCGGCCTTGAATGCGAACCGGTCGGCCCCGGCCCCGGCCCCGCCCCAGAGATGATCGGTGCCGCCGCCGCCGTCGAGCCGGTCGCCGCCGGCCCCGCCGTAGAGGTCGTCGTCGCCGGCGAGCCCGTCGAGCCGGTCGTCGCCGCCCATCCCGTCGAGGTCGTCGGCGGCGCTCGACCCGGTCATCGTCTCGGCCCCGGCGGTGCCGTCGCGGTCGAGGCTGGTGCCGGAGGGCGAGGCACCGACCGCCGGGGTCGCGGCCGGAGCCGTGGCGGGACTCGTGGCCGGGCTCTCGCCCGCGACGCCGCCGGCGACGGCGCCGACCGTGCCCGCCACCCAGTCGAACACGTTCTGGATCGCCGCCATCGGCGTGGCCGCGGGCGCCGCCGCGACCTCCGCGCCCGACGAGGACGCCCCCCACACGATGTTGTTGGCCACCGCCGGGTCGGTATAGGTCGAGTCCGCGATCGTGACGTTGCCGCCGCTCGCGTTCCAGATGACGGCGTTGGACAGGGGGTCCCCCCGGCCCTGGTCGTCGGCGATGTTGTCGAATGAGCGGGTGTCGACGAACGACACGTCGTCCGAGTAGGACGAGAAGCCGCCGTTGCCCATGTGGATCACGTCGACGTTCTGGACGTGTCCCCCTTGCGAATCGCCCTCGAACATCACGCCGACGCCGCTCGGCGAGTTGTTGCCGTCGATCACGCCGTTGGCGATCGTCACGTTCGGGCTGTCGATGATCGAGACGTTGTCCTCGACATGCGATCCGTTCGGATCGTTGGTGACGGAGAAGTCCGTGAGGCTGCCGTCCGGCGACTGGTAGAACTGGACGAACTGTCCCGAGGGATAGAGCCCGTGGAAGTCGTGGCCCTCGAGATGGGAGAGGGTCGCGCCCGGCGACTGGCCGAGATAGATGCCGGTGCCGCTGTCCTGCAGCGTCACGTGCGAGGCGGTGAAGTCGGGCGCGTTCACCACCCGGATGCCGGTCGCCTCGCCGGCCAGGCCCTGGTTGCCGTCGGGCGGGTCGGAATTGACGATGAGGGCGTTTTGAACGGTGACGCCGCTCGAATCCTCGACGACGATGCCGTTGCCGTCGGCGTGATGGATGGTGACGTTGCGGATGACGACGTTGTCGTGCTCGACGCGGATGGCGTCGCCGTCCGAAACCCAAAGATCAAGATTTTCGATGATCTGCCCGGCATGCGTGGTGCGGATGGGCGTGGTGCTGGTGATCAAACCCGCAGGCATATTTGCTCCAATCATTAAATATTACAACAATATCACTGCCTAACGGAATACATTCGTCGGATCGACCTAGTAAATCTGCAACGGCATCAGTCAGTATTAGGCCGATCGGATTATTCGGCCCGGGAACCCGTTAACGGTAAAGCTTTTACGCGGATCGCTCCGATCCGATATTTCTCGCGCCGCACAATCGATGTTGCCGTACGGCCACGTTTGATCGGGCCGCGGCTGATTCGGCGCTGGGCCGCCGGCCGGGGCTGCGGGAGATCCCGCGGCCCCGGCCGGCGAACAGGTTTTCGCGGCGGGCTCAGACGAACAGGAAGTCGTTGGCCGAGAGCTGCCCCTTGTGGATGTCGGCGAGCCACAGCGTGTCGGTGCCCGAGGTGATGGCGACATCGTGGCCGACATCGTGGGCCGCGGCGAGCAGGGCGTTGAACGAGCCGAACATCGCCTTGCTCACCTCGACCACGTCCTGCGTGGTGCCGCGGAGCTGGAAGTCCTCGACCCAGTCGCTGCCGTTGCCGGCCTTGAACACGAATCGGTCCGCGCCGGCCCCGCCCCAGAGGTGGTCGGTGCCGCTGCCGCCGTCGAGCCGGTCGTTGCCGGCCCCGCCGTAGAGGCGGTCGTCGCCGGCGAGACCGTTGAGCGTGTCGTTGCCGCTCCGCCCGTCGAGGTCGTCGGCGAAGCGCGAGCCGGACATCGTGTCGGCCCCGCCGGTGCCGTCACGATCGATCCCCGTGCCGGACGGCGCCGGGCTGGGGGCCGGATTCGTGGCGACCGGGGTCGGGCTCGGCGCCGGAGTGGGAGCCGGAGCGGGAGCCGGCGTCGGCGCCGGGGTCGCGACCGGCGTGCCGCCCGTCCCGGTCGCCGCCCCGTCGAACACGTTGTGGATCGGCGTCATCGGCGTGGCCGAGGGCGCCGCCGTCACGTCCGCGCCGGCCGAGGAGGTGCCCCAGACGATGTTGTTGGCCACGCCCGGGTCCGTGTAGGTCGAATCCTCGACCGTGACGTTGTGGCCGGTCATGTTCCAGATCAGCCCATTCGACAGCGACACGCCGCGGCCCTGGTCGCCGGCATCGTTGTCGAAGGAGCGGGTGTCGACGAACGAGACGCCGTCCGAGTAGGACGAGAAGCCGCCATTGCCCATGTGGATCACGTCGACGTTCTCGACGTGGCCGCCCTGCGAGTTGCCCTCGAACATCACGCCGGCCCCGCTCGGCGAGTTGTTGCCGTCGATCACGCCGTTGGCGATCGTCACGTTCTGGCTGTCGATGATCGAGACGTTGTCCTCGACATGCGAGTGGCCCGGATCGTTGGTGACGGCGAAGTCGCTCAGCCGGCCGTTGGGCGACTGGTAGAACTGGACGAGCTGGCCGCCCGGGAACGGGCCGTGGAAGTCGTGGCCCTCGATGTAGGAGAGCTTCGCGCCCGGCGACTGGCCGAGATAGATGCCGGTGCCGCTGTCCTGCAGCGTCACGTGCGAGGCGGTGAAGTTCGCCGCGTTGACGACCCGGATGCCGGTGGTCTCCGGATCGGTCTCGCCGCCATTGCCCGTGGGCGGGTCGGAATTGACGATGAGGGCGTTCTGAACGGTGACGCCGCTGACGTCCTCGACGACGATGCCGTTGCCGTCGGCGTGGTGGATGGTGACGTTGCGGATGACGACGTTCTTGTGATCGACGCGGATGGCGTCGCCGTCGGAGACCCAGAGATCCAGATTTTCGATAACCTGTCCGTCGTACGTCGTGCGGATGGGGGTGGTGCTGTAGGTTTGGCCCGCAGGCATGTCGGCTCCTCGAGATGCGGTGATCGCAACGGAGCGGGTGCCTAACGAAGGTTAAGGGGCGGATCGATTGCGTAAATCTGCAACGTACCCCGTGAGGATTACTCCCGAGGGGGTATGGACGCGCGAAAACAGTTCAGCTTAATGCTGTTTTCCAGCGGGCCGCTGTCAGAAATTTTCTGACAGACGAACGATCTGTTGCCGAACGGCCACGTTTGGCCATCCGACCGATTTTTGCCAGGAACAAAAGCCTCCGATCGATCGCTTCGACCGCCGTCGCTCCTCTCCTTCCCGTTGTGGGGAGGAGGCAGGAGGTGGGGGTGGTGCAGAACGAAGCGGTGGGGTGCCCTCTGCCCGACCCCACCCCGAACCCCTCCCCACAAGGGGGAAGGGACAGGCGATGCCCGACCGAAGGAATCAAGCGGTACCCGAATCAGATCGTCTGGTTGTAGGCGCCCACCTCCGGATGCTGGCGCAGCACCGCGTCGACCGCCGCGAACATCTCGTGCAGCCGCGCCTCCGAGACCGGGCTCTCCACCACCACCACGAGTTCGGGCTTGTTCGAGGAGGCCCGCACCAGCCCCCAGGTGCCGTCGTCGGTCGTGACGCGCACGCCGTTGACCGTCACCAGATCGGTGATCGCGTGGCCGCCCACCGGCTCGCCCGCCGCCTGCAGCGCCCGGAACCGCTCGGTCACCGCCTCGACGACGCCGTACTTCACCTCGTCGGCGCAGTGCGGCGACATGGTCGGCGAGCCCCAGGTCTTCGGCAGCGCCCGGTAGAGGTCGGCCATGGTCTGGCCGGGGTTGCGGTCGAGCATCTCGATCACCGCGATGGCGGTGAGCAGGCCGTCGTCGTAGCCGCGGCCGACCGGCGCGTTGAAGAAGAAGTGGCCGGACTTCTCGAAGCCGGCCAGCGCCGAGAGCTCGTTGACCCGCCGCTTGATGTAGGAGTGGCCGGTCTTCCAGTAATCGGTGCGCACGCCGCGGGCCTGCAGCTCGGGATCGGCGGCGTAGAGGCCGGTCGACTTCACGTCGACCACGAAGGTCGCGTCCGGATGCAGCTTGGACAGGTCGCGGGCCAGCATCACCCCGATCTTGTCGGCGAAGATCTCCTCGCCCTCGTCATCGACCACGCCGCAGCGGTCGCCGTCGCCGTCGAAGCCGAGGCCGACATCGGCGCCGGTCTCGCGCACCTTGTCGGCGATGGCGTGCAGCATCGCCATGTCCTCGGGGTTGGGGTTGTAGCGCGGGAAGGAATGGTCCGGCTCGACGTCGAGCGGAATCACCTCGACGCCGAGCCGCTCCAGCAGGGCCGGGGCGAAGGCGCCGGCCGTGCCGTTGCCGCAGGCGGCGACCACCTTCAGCTTTCGCGTGACGGGCTTTGCGCGGGCGACGAGGTCGTCGAGATAGATTTTCGCGAAGTCGGACACGAATTCGTAGGCGCCGCCGTCGCGATACTGGAACGCGCCGCTGGTGACGATCTCCTTGAGGCGGCCCATCTCGTCGGGGCCGAAGGTCATCGGCCGCTCGGCGCCCATCTTCACCCCGGTCCAGCCGTTGTCGTTGTGCGAGGCGGTGACCATCGCCACGCAGGGGCAGTCGAGGGCGAACTGGCCGAAATAGGCCATCGGCGAGAGCGCGAGCCCGATATCCTTCACCCGCAGGCCCGCCGCCTGCATCCCGGCGATCAGGGCGAGCTTGATCGACGAGGAATAGGCGCGGAAATCGTGACCGGTGACGATGTCGGGCCGCACGCCGCGCTCATGGATCAGCGTGCCGATCCCGAGGCCCAGCGCCTGGACGCCCATCAGGTTGATCTCCTGCGGGAACAGCCAGCGGGCGTCGTACTCGCGAAAGCCGGTCGGCTTGACCATCGGCCACTGCTCGAAGGCGAAGGTGTTCGGCTCGAGCCTCGGCAGGGGCGTGGGAAAGGTCTTGAGGGACGGATCGGAGGACATGGCAGACCTTTCGCACGGGCGGCGGCGGACGAGACGTCGCGCGCCGCCGGAAGAGAAGCCGAGACGGGGTGAGACTCTAGATCAGGAAGCCCTCAGACAAGGAAGCCGTCCAGGGCCGAGGCGCCGTTGACCTTCCACACCTCGACGGCCGCCAAGGTCGGGTTCTCGGCGGCGCCCTGCCAGAAGGCGAGGTTGAGCGTCCCGTCGGTGACCGAAACCGTCCGCGTCAGGGTCGTCGCCGTGGCGCCCCCGGCCGCCGCCGCCCAGATGTCGTAGTTGGCGACCGTGGTGCCCTCGATGCCGACGTTGAACTGGCGCTGGCCCGCTCCGCTGAGGCCGCTCGGATCGTCGGGCTGGTTGTAGATCTCGGCGAAGTGCAGGACGACCTTGTAGGAGCCGGAGGCCAGCGCGCTGCCGTCCGCGTTCTTGACGGCGTAGCCGAAGCGCCCGTCGTCGGCATCCGTGGTCGAGGCGCTCGCCCAGCCGAAGCGCTGGTTCTGGTAGAGCGCGTCGTCGGTGGTGCCGGCGATCGGATCGACGTCGGCGAAGACGGCGTTCCCGTCCTGGCCGGCGACGTAGTAGCGGTGCGGGGCTGCCGCCGTGTCGGACTCGAACAGGGTCCCGTCCGCGCGGGTGAAGGCGCTCCCGCCGGAATTGATCGCCAGGACGAGGGTGTCGCCGCCGGGCGTCACGTCGATGGTGAAGGCGTGCGAGGCGGCGGCGTTGGTGTTGGCCGCGGGGCTCCCGTCGACGATCTCGCCGGCCTTGACCGTCGCGGTGTAGGACCCGTCGGCCCAGCCGCCCGCCGGCGCGGCGACGAGGTAGGTGGCCGTGGCCGAGGTGGCGCTGGTCGCCACCTTCGACTGCAGGCTGATCGCCCCGACCGCGCCGGGTCCCGTCACCGCGAGGTCGGCGGCGGTGATGCTGGCGAGGCTGATGCCCGAGGCGTCGTTGTAGACCACCGTCACGCTGGCCTGTTGGCTGCCGGTGTCGGGACTGTCGACGGCGAAGGAGCCGACGGTCGGGCCGGTCGTGTCGGTGCCGCCCGTGGCTTGGCGCACGATGATGCCGCTGAGCTTGGCGTTGTCGATGCCGTTGGCGAATTGCAGGTCGAGCGTCCCGTTGGCGCCCGCGGTGATCGGGCCCGACACGTAGGTGTAGGGCGTGTTGAAGCTGCCGGTCTGGGCGAGGATGTCGAGGTCGTTGAGGATGGTCT
>NZ_JBELQE010000022.1:0-92816 GCF_040270385.1 Methylorubrum podarium
CCCCCCCCGCCCCGCCCCCCCCCCCCCCCCCCCCGCCCCCCCCCCCCCCCCCCCGCCCCCCCCCCCCCCCCCCCCCCCCCCCCCCCCCCCCCCCCCCCCCCCCCGCCCCCCCCCCCCCCCCCCCCCCCCGCCCCCCCCCCCCCCCCCGCCCCCCCCGCCCCCCGCGCCCCCCCCCCCCCCCCCCCCCCCCCCGGGCCGCGCTCCCCGGTCCCGGCGCACGACGCCGCCTACGCGCCGCTGTCGCTGGCCGCGCCCCACGCCTCCGATCCCGCTCCGGACGAGCCGATCTACTGAGCCCTCCGGGGTGTGCCCGGCGCACCCCAGGCCCGGCCAAAAGCGGCGCCCACGCCCGGTCCAAGCTTGACTTGGAGCGAGCGCGGCGCATCGTCTCTCGCCATCCGGTGCCCGCCGCGCCAGGCCCTGCTCGGGCCGAGGTCGCGCCGCGGCACCCTCAACAGGCGGATCAGAGCGGCATGCGCCCGAACCTTCCCCTCGCCGTCCTGGCGCTCGGCCTCTTCACGGCCTCCTCCGTGCTGCCGGCGCTGGCCCGCTCCGGCCGCGAGGAGATCTCGCCGGCCGAGGAGCAGACCTTCCCCTACGACGCCGACATTCCCGGCTGCCAGGACACCGACGTCCTCGAGAAGGTCTCGACCCAGTTCGCCGAGAAGGAGGCGAAGTTCTGGAACTCGTCGCTGACGATCGTCTCCTACGAGCGGATCGAGCGCACCGCCTGGCGACCCTACGGCGTCGACTTCATCCCGCGCCGCTACTGCTCGGCGCTAGCCACGACCTCGGACGGGGTGCGGCGCAAGGTCGACTACTCCGTGCGCGAGAGCCTCGGCATCATCGGCTCGACCTGGGGCGTCGATTTCTGCGTCCACGGCCTCGACCGCAACAACGCCTACGCCTACGCCACCGCCTGCCGGATGGCCCGGCCCTGATCGGGCGCGGGGAAACGCGTGGCGCATTCCCGGCACAAGCTTGCCCGGCACAAGCTTGACTTGCAGGCCGGGCGCGGCATCGTCCGGTGGTGTCCCGACCCGAGTCTCCGCGATGCCCCGTCTCCGCCGTCTCGCTGCCCTGGCCCTCGGCCTGACTCTGGCCTCCGGCGCGCAGGCGCAGGATTTCGGAGGGTTCCGACGCGGCGGCGAGCCGGGCAGCTTCGACTTCTACGTCCTGTCGCTGTCCTGGTCGCCGACCTATTGCGACGGCGAGGGCGCACGCCGGGACCGCAACGGGCAATGCGCTCCGGGCCGCGGTCTCGGCTTCGTGGTGCACGGGCTCTGGCCGCAATACGAGCGCGGCTATCCCTCGAACTGCTCGGCGGTGGAGCGCCCGCTCACCCGCAACGCGGTGGAGGCCGCGGGCGAGGTTATCCCGAGCGAGGGGCTCGCCCGCCACGAGTGGCGCACCCACGGCACCTGCTCCGGCCTCGATCCGGTCGCCTATTTCAAGGCGGTGAAGGCAGCCCGCGAGGCGGTGACGATCCCCGACGCCTTCGTGAAGCCGCAGGGCGACCTGCGGGCCGCGCCGATCGAGATCGCGCGTCAGTTCGTGATGGCCAACAAGGGCCTGCGCCCGGACATGATGTCGGTGACCTGCCGCCGCGGGCAGTTGCAGGAGGTGCGGATCTGCTTCGCGAAGGATCTGCGCGGCTTCAACCCCTGCCCCGAGGTGGCGCGCCAGAACTGCCGGGCCGGCGAGGTGTCGGTCGACGCGGCGCGGTGAGGTGAGCGGGTCAGGCTCCGGCCCGGCCCGTCCAGCGTGACATCGTCCGCTCGAGGCGTCCCCGCAGGCGGAGGAGCCGCAGCCGTGCGGCCTGGCGACGCGTCCCCATCAGCCGGTCGAAGGCGAGCCCGAGGGTGAGGTCGGCGAGTTCGCAGGCCGAGGCGTTCAGATATTGATAGTGCTGCCCGCGGCCGGCCGCGAGGAGCAGGAACCAGGGCCGGAGCGTGCCGCCGCCGTCGAGGTCGAGGTTCAGTTCCAGCACCCGCAGGCGGGGCGAGCCGAAGACGATGTTGCTCAGGCCCGCGCCGTGGGCCGCCACCACGTGCGTCGCCCCGGCGAACAGCCGGATCTGACCGGCCATGTCGAGGGCTTCCAGGCGGACCTTCTCGAAGCCGTGCCGGGCGAGAAGGCGGTCGAGGCTGCGGACGGCATGTGGATCGAGGAGGCGCGTGTCGCGCACGCGCTCGATGAAGATGCGCCGCGGACCGCCCCGGCCCGGCGCGGGGGGCACGCTCCGGGCGAGGGTGTCGAAATAAGCGAGGGCCCCGTCGATCAGGTGGAGGGCGGCGGCCTGCCGGTGGTTCGGCCAGATGAGGTGGAGGTTGCGCGGGCGATAGAGACCGTCCGCGACGGGGCGGACGCGCGCGCCATCCGGGTCCAGGGCGAGACACTGGTCGAGCATCGCCGGCCGGCCATCCGCCGCCGGGGCCGCCCGGCGGGCCGGGATGACGACCACCGCCTCCGGCAGGTGCCGGCGGGCGAAGGGAAGCTTCGGCAGCGCCAGCGTGAGCAGGTGGTAGTGGTTGTCCCAGCCGCAATCGACGACCGTGACCCAGTCCTCCTCGATGTCGATCGCCTGCCGCAGCCGCTCCGCCGGGACGGTCGCGTCGCCGCGGGCGAACATCGCGGTCTCGGCCACCGGCCGCCCCTCGGCGGTGAGCGCGATCCCGTCGACGCCGGGGCCGAACCAGACGGTGCCGCGGGGGAGCGTGATCACGTCGAGCCTGGGCGGCAGGGTTGTGCCGCGATGCGGAACCTGCTTCAGGAGGGCGGTCGGGTCCTGGCCGTCGAAGGAGGGCCGGAGGACCCGCTCCGGGTCCGGCACCGGCCCGACGGCGATGGTCCGGCGGTCGGTCAGTTCGGTGACGCAGACGGGCGGCGCGGGACTCACCGGACCCGACCGGTCGCCCATCGTCCGACCCCTCGATACACGGAAGCTGCCACCATGGTCCGATCACGCCGAGACAACGATCGGACAGCGTCCCCGGCCGTCCGGTGAACTACCGCCACGCCTTCCACGCCGGCAATTTCGCGGACGTGCTCAAGCACCTCGTGCTCGTGCGCGTGCTAGCACACCTCGCCGCCAAGCCGAAGCCGTTCCGGGCCATCGACACCCATGCCGGCCTCGGCGTCTACGATCTCGAAGCGGAAGAGGCCGGGCGCACCGGGGAATGGCACGACGGCTTCGGCCGGCTCGACGCGCCGTTCGCGCCGGAGGTCGAGGCCCTGCTCGCCCCCTACCGGGCGGCGGTCGCCGCGGTGCGGGCGCGTCACGGCGCGACCACCTATCCCGGTTCGCCCGCCATCATCCGCGAATCCCTGCGCGCGGGCGACAAGGGCGTGTTCGTCGAGCTGCATCCGGCCGACGCGCAGACGCTGGCGCACCGCTACGCCAGCGATACCCGCACCAAGGTGATGCATCTCGACGGCTGGACGGCGCTCAACGCCCTGATCCCGCCGCCGGAGCGCCGCGGCCTCGTGCTGATCGATCCGCCCTACGAGGAGCGCGGCGAGATCGACCGGCTCGGCGCGAGCCTGCTGAAAGCCGCGCGGAAATGGCCAACCGGGATCTATCTCGGCTGGTACCCGATCAAGGACGTGTCCGGAGTCGACCGCATGGCGGCCGCGCTCGATGCGGGGCTGGAGCGGCCGGCGCTGCGCCTCGACCTGATGATCGAGCGGCCCGACGATCCCGCACGCCTCACCGGCACCGGCCTGGTCGTCATCAACCCGCCCTGGACGCTGGCGGCGGAGGCGGAGCTGTTCCTGCCGGCTCTGGCCGAGCGCCTGGCGCGCAACGGCTACGGCGCCTTCCGCTGCGAGCCGCTCGGGCGGGAGGAATGATACGGCTGCCGGTTCGTCGCTTCGGTCAGGGCACGGCCTGTCCCCTCCCCCTTGTGGGGAGGGGTTCGGGGTGGGGGTGGTGCAGGAGGCACCGCCGCGCTCGATCCGGCACCACCCCCACCTCCTGCCTCCTCCCCACAAGGGGGAGGAGAGGGTGCGATGCTCGAGGTGATCAACCGGAAACGGTGCGACAGGCCGCCCACCCGCTCAATGCAGCGTCCCCTCCCCCGGCTCGGATGGACCGTCGGACTCGGCGATCGCCTCGGCGAAGGGAAATTCCAGGACCACGTCCCCGGCCTCGTCGGTGACGACGAGGATCGCCGCGACGAGGCGGGGGTCGCTGCCCTCGTCTCCCAGACTGTCCCGGATCGTCGCCCGCGCCACCCGCCACGCCTGATCGGCATCGCGCAACTCCACCCCCTCCTCGTCGGTGAGCGTGTCGGCGGCGATGCGGGTGTGGAAGAAGTAGCGCGGCACGGGATATGCGGGGCTTACCTGGGTTGGACTGACTTGGGTCGAGCCTACTTGGGCTGGGACTGGCCCTGCTGCGGATCCTGCTGTCCGCCGGCCTTGTCCTTCTTGTTGGCCTCGTGGTGGCCGACGGCGCAGCCCGCGGCGGCGCCGGCCTTGCCGTGGCCGGCCATGCTGCCCGCCGCACCGCCGACGACGGCGCCCTTGAGGCAGCCCTTGGCCTCGGCCGGACCGGCGAGGGCCGCAACGCCGAGGGCGAGGACGGCCGCAGTCAGAATCGGATGCTTCATCGCGTGAGCCTCTCGTTGACGCATCGCCGCGGTCACTGTCGCTCCGCGCGATGCGATCGGGTGAGACGCCAACCGTGCGATGACGGCATCCGTTCCGCGGAGGCTCAGGCGGCCACCCGGCCCTCGAGCGGGAACACCTTGGCCGGGTTCATCAGCCAGGCCGGATCGAACACGTTGCGCACCCGCATCTGCTGTTCGAGATCCGCTTGCGCGTACTGGAAGCGCATCAGCTCGCGCTTCTCGATGCCGACGCCGTGTTCGCCGGTGAGGCAGCCGCCGACCTCGACGCAGAGCTTGAGGATCGCGTCGCCCGCGGCCTCCGCCTTCTGCAGCTCGCCGGGCTTGTTGATGTCGAACAGGATCAGCGGGTGCAGGTTGCCGTCGCCGGCATGGAACACGTTGGCGACGCGAAGCCCCTGTTCGGCGCAGATCGCCTCGATGCGCTCCAGCACGTGGCCGAGCTGGCCGGTGGGGATCGTGCCGTCCATGCAGATATAGTCGGAGATGCGGCCCGTGGCGCCGAAGGCGGACTTGCGGCCCTTCCAGATCGCGGCGGACTCGGCCTCCGACTTCGAGACGCGGATGCTGGTGGGGTTGAAGCGCGCGGCGATGGCCTCGATGCGGGCCAGCATGTCCTCGCATTCCTCGTCCGACCCCTCGACCTCGATGATCAGCATCGCCGCGGCGTCGCGCGGGTAGCCGGCCTTGGCGAAGTCGTCGGTGATGAGGATCGCCTCGCGGTCCATGTACTCGATGGCGACGGGGATGATGCCGGCGGCGATGATCGCCGCGGTGCAGGCGCCCGCATCCTCGACCGAGGAGAAGCCGACCAAGGCCGGGCGCGCGCCCTCCGCCGCCCGCAGGATGCGCACGGTGGCCTCGGTGACGATGCCGAGCTGCCCTTCCGAGCCGCAGATCAGGCCGAGCAGGTCGTAGCCGGGGGCATCGAGGTGCGCGCCGCCGATCTCGACCACGGTGCCGTCGTTGGTGACCAGCGTCACGCCCATCAGGTTGTTGGTCGTCACCCCGTATTTCAGGCAATGCGCCCCGCCGGAATTCATGGCGATGTTGCCGGCGATGGTGCAGGCGAGCTGGCTCGACGGATCGGGGGCGTAGAAGAAGCCCTCATGCGCCACGGCGCCCGAGATCGCGAGGTTGGTGATGCCGGCCTCGACCCGGGCCGTGCGGTTGGCGAAGTCGAGATCGAGGATGCGCGTCATCTTGCCCACCCCGAGGATGATCGCGTCCTCCTGGGCGATGGCGCCGCCCGCGAGCGACGTGCCGGCGCCGCGCGCCACCACGGGCACGCCGTTGGCGTGGCAGAAGGCCATCACCGCCGAGACCTCCTGCGTCGTGGAGGGCAGCACCACGGCGAGCGGCATCTTGCGGTAGGCGGTGAGGCCGTCGGTCTCGAACGCGCGGCGCTCGTCCTCCGTCGTCACCAGGGCCTCCGGCGCCACCAGCGCGGAAAGGCCCTCGATGATCGCCTCACGGCGGGCGACGACATCCGCGTTCGGCGCGGGGAAGGCGATCGACATGGCCGGCATCTCCTCCAGAAACTGGTTCTTGCGTCGTCGTTCGGACGCCCGCTCACGAGCCGCGCTCGAGCCGCGTTGTCGGGCCGGTCGCGGCAGAGGGTGCGCCCGCCGTCCGCCCATCCACAGGCGCCGATCGCGGCCTTCAGCCCCGCTTCAGCCGCCGCGTCTCAGGTTCGTCCGGACGACGTCGAGCGCGCATCCTAGCGGAAAGATTCCCGAGACGCACGGCGGTTCCCGCCGACCTATGCAGCCACCGAAAGGAGCATGAGCGCGTTCGTGAAGCGACCTCGGCTGGACGCGTGCCCGGCTTAGTCTATATCTGTTCTAAGGCAAAAAGCTCTGCCATAAGCAAAGCGGCTCCGGCCGTTCCAAGGAGGAAAAAAACGATGCGTCATCTCATCCTCGGCGCCGCCTTCGCGCTGCTCCTGCCCGTCGCCGCCCACGCCGAGGGCGATGCCGCCGCCGGCGAAAAGGCGTTCGCCCCCTGCAAGGCCTGCCACAACTTCGAGAAGAACGGCGTCGGCCCGACGCTCAAGGGCGTCGTCGGCGCGAAGGCCGGCGAGGGCGCGGATGGCTACGCCTTCTCCGATGCGATGAAGAAGTCCGGCATCACCTGGGACGAGGCCAACCTGAAGACCTGGCTCGCCGACCCGAAGAAGATGATCCCCGGCACCAAGATGGTCTTCCCCGGCATCAAGGATCCGAAGAAGGTCGACGACATCATCGCCTACCTCAAGACCAAGTCCTGAGCCGGTGCGGCTCCTTCGAGCCGCGTCCACGACAAACGGAAAGCCGCCCCTCGGGGCGGCTTTCTCGTTTTCGGCGTCCGATCACGGAGGCCCGTCAGGCGGGCACACTCGCCGCGCTCATCTCGGTGGTGCCGGCGCGGGCGTGAAGCTCGTCGCGCATCAGGGCGAGGCTGTCGAGCAGCGCGCGCCGCTCGTCGAGGGTCATCCCGGTCATGCCGCCCACCGTGTGGGGCAGGCAGTCCATCTTGCCCTTGAGACCCCGCCCCTTCTCGGTGAGGAAGATGCTGACCTGCCGCTCGTCCGGCCGGTCGCGGGCGCGCCGGACATGGCCCGAGGCCTCCAGGCGCTTGAGGAGCGGCGTGAGGGTGCCGGAATCGAGGAACAGCCGGCTGCCGATCTCCTTGACCGAAAGGCCCTCCTCCTCCCACAGCACCAGCAGCACGAGATATTGCGGGTAGGTCAACTCGTGGTGGGCCAGCAGGCTGCGATAGGCGCGACCGAAGGCGTGCGCCGCCGCGTAGACGGCGAAGCAGAGCTGGTTGTCCAAGGATTGCGGGTCATCGCGGCCCGTTTGACTCATGACACTCTTCCTCGGTGCGCGCTCGGCGCACTGGCGCTTCGAAGCCGCGGACGGGTCCGACACCGGCAGATATGGGGACGGCGAGCCGCCCTCGCGAATCGTTGGACCGCCCCGCGATCCGCCGACGCCTTCGGACAAGACCCCTGCACGGAAGGCAGCAGCCTCTCTCGGCTCTGTCATCTCCCGCGACAAACATCGTGGCCGACGGCAGCCGCGCGGTGAAATCCCTGCGACAGACCTAAGACCCGGACCCTAAAGAAAAATCGTCGTGGGTACAATCGAACCACGCGCATGGCTTTTGCAATCCTCCGCATGAAAGGCGCGCCCGCGGAGGCGAACCGAAAAAATTTTCCGCGGCTCCTCAAAGGATGGGACGCCGAGGCGCGTCAAAGAGGCGATCGGCACCGCGTGCTCGCGCAGACATCGGCGGCCCCGTTGCCTGTGACATGACTCGGCTCGGCTCGCGGGCGCTCGACGTGCCGCCGCTCCTGGCCGAGCTTGTTTTCGAGGGCCTCACGGCATGCGGCGTGCGACGGGAATGTGGCGTGGATCGTGGCCCCACGGGAACGACCGCCGATGAGGATACGGCCATCCGCGCGGTCCCCCGGCGACGCGGTCGCGTCGGGCGAGGCGACGCTCGAGCCCTCGGACACCCATCTGGTCGCCCTGGCGCAGGCCGGCGAGCGGGCTGCCTTCGAGCTCCTGCTGCGTCGGCATTATGACGCGATGCACCGCATCGCGTGGCGGATGACGGGGTCGCGCACGGACGCCGAGGATATCGTGCAGGAGGTCTGCTGCACACTCGCGGACCGCCTCGCCGGGTTCCGCGGCGAGTGCCGCGTCACCACGTGGCTGACCGGCATCGTCGTCAACGCCTGCCGCGACCAGTATCGCCGGGGGGCGACCCTGGCGCGGCTGAAAGCGGGTCTCGCCGTCCTGATGCGTGCGGCCGCGCCGGAAGAGACGGACCCCTATCGCCGGATCTGGCTCGAAAGTGCGCTCGGCCGGCTCGACCCGCGCCTGCGCGAGACGCTGGTTCTGGTGGCGGGCGAGGGGCTGACCCATGCCGAGGCCGGGCGCGCCCTCGGCATCGCGGAAGCGACGGTGTCCTGGCGCATCCACGAGGCGCGGCGCCGTCTCGCGGGGGAATTCGAGCGGAGCTTCGAGGGAGAGCGGCGCCATGGCTGAGCCCGAAACCGACCCGATCTTCGAGGGTGGATTGCCGCGCCTGCCCGCCGCCCCGCCGCCCGAGGCGGCCGCGCGCGAGCGGGCGCTGGCGGCGGCATTCGCGCGCTTCGACGACAGCCGCCAAGGATCGGCCGAGCCCGCGCGTCCAAGGAGGCATCGCAGCCTTCCGAGGATGTTCGCCATGCCCCGCCTCCGCACCGCCCTCGCCGCGACCGCCGTCATCGCGGTGGCGAGCCCCTTCGCGTGGCAACTCGCCCGCGAACGGCGTGAGGACGTCGGCACCGCGCCGCAGGCATCGCTCGCCTTGCCGGAAGCCCCCTCGCTCCCCTCCCGGCAACAGGCCCCGGCTCGATCCGATGCGGCGGAACCGGCGCGCGTCCCGCCGCCCGCGCCTGCGCCCATAACTCCGCCCGCGCCGATGCCGCCGTCCGGTGCCGGCTCCCGGAAAGCTCCCTCCGAACAGTCCTCCATAACGCTGAGTCAGGGGTTCCGCTTCTCGGCCTCCCGGTTCGATGGGCCCGAACGTGCCCCGTCTCCACCAATCCGCTCTCGCCTGTCGCCGGATGCGGCGTCGCAATCCGCGGAACCCGCCGGCCGGAACGTCTTTCCTCAAGCCCCTCAGTCCGGTTTCCGGACGGTGCGCGAGGCGCCGGTCTCGACCTTCGCGATCGACGTCGACACGGCCTCCTACGGCTTCGTGCGCGCCTCGCTCGCCCGCAACGTCCTGCCACCGGCGGATGCGGTGCGCCCCGAGGAGCTGATCAACTACTTCCCCTACGACTACCCCGTGCCGGCAAGCGCCGCCGAACCGTTCGCGGTGAGTGCCAGCGTCTTCCCGAGCCCCTGGGCGGAGGGCCGCCGCATCCTGCGGATCGGTGTGAAGGGCTACGCCCTGACGCCGGCCGCGCGCCCGAAAGCCAACCTCGTCTTCCTCGTCGACACGTCGGGCTCGATGGCGGCGCCGAACCGCCTGCCCCTCGTCAAGCAGTCGCTGGCGATGCTGCTGACGAGCCTGTCGGCGGACGACCGTGTCGCCATCGTCGCCTATGCCGGGCAGGCGGGAACGGTGCTGGAGCCGACCCCGGCGAGCGAGGGCGGAAAGATCCTCGCAGCCATCGAGGGGCTCGAGGCCGGCGGCGCGACGGCCGGCGGCGAGGGCCTGCGCCAGGCCTACGCGCTGGCCGCCCGCAATCGCGATCCCGCGGCGATCAACCGGGTGATGATCGCGAGCGACGGCGACTTCAACGTCGGCATCACCGACCGGACGGAGTTGAAGGGATTCGTCGAGCGGGAGCGGGAGAAGGGCATCTTCCTCTCCGTCCTCGGCTTCGGCACAGGCAACCTGAACGATGCGCTGATGCAGGCGCTGGCCCAGAACGGCAACGGCACCGCGGCCCACATCGACACCCTGAACGAGGCGCGCAAGGTGCTGGTGGAGGAAGCCTCCGCCACGCTCTTCCCCATCGCCAAGGACGTGAAGATCCAGGTCGAGTTCAATCCCGCCCGCGTCGCCGAGTACCGCCTGATCGGCTACGAGACCCGGGCGCTGGAACGGGCCGATTTCGAGAATGACCGGATCGATGCCGGCGAGGTCGGCTCGGGCCAGACGGCGACCGCCCTCTACGAGATCGTGCCCGTCGGCGGCCCGGCGACGATGCCGCCGCTGCGCTACGGCGCGGCTCCGGCCAAGGGAGCCGGTTCCGCCGCGCCGTCCGGAGAACTCGCCTTCGTGAAGATCCGCTACAAGCAACCCGCCGCGACCGAGAGCCGGCTGATCGAGGTTCCGGTGTCAGACGACGCCGAGCGGTCGCGTTTCGAGGAGGCGGACGCGGATGCGCGCTTCGCCACCGCGGTCGCGGGCTTCGCCGAGATCCTGCGCGGCGGGCGCTGGACCGGGCGGTTCACCCTCGATGACGTGCTGAGGCTCGCCTCCGCGGCCCGAGGCGACGACCCCTTCGGCTACCGCGCCGACTTCCTGCAACTGGTGCGCACGGCCAAAACGGCGCAGGCGCTCGCGGCGGCGAAACCCTGATCGGCGCGAGAGCATCATCGTTTCCCGAAAGCCGGCGGCCCCCTCTCGGGATGAAGCTCTAGCTCTTGCCGTTCCCCGCCTCGTCCCCGGTCGGCTCGGCCGGGCTGTCGATGGTGCAGGAGACCGCCTGCACGGCGGCGTCGGCCACGGCGCGCTCGCTCGGAAGGGCGGCGATGACCCGGACCACCGCGAACCCGCGCCGGGCCGGGGCGACGATGCGCACGTCGCGCGTCACCTCGCCGGCCACGTCGTTGGCCAGCGCCTCGTCGTACTGGGCGCGGGTCATCACCACGAGATCGAGGCCGCCGCGCACCGCTGCCTGATCGGTGACCGCGTAGAAGGCGCCCCGGCGGCTGTGCATCGAGACCGAGAGCATCAGCGAACCGGCCTGGGCCGAGACCCGCATCGGCCCGTCGTCGAGATCGTAGGAGCAGACGCCGACCGAGACCGCCGGATCGGGATTGGGCAGCCATTCCCCGCCCGCGGCGGGCGGACCGCCGGCGAGGCCGTGGATGCGCAGGGGATGGTCGAGGGTCTCGCTCGCCCGGGCGCGGGTGAAGGCGTCGCCCTCGGAGAAGCGCGGGATCGCCAGCACCGTGGCGATGTGGACGATGCCGGCGATGACGAGGCCGCAGGCGGTGGCGAGGAGGAAGGCGCTCCGGCTCATGAACCGCACCCCATCCGCTCGATCGCCGGCAGGCTGTCGCGGTCGAGCGAGCCGACGCTGGCGGCGACCGGCGTGTCGTAGAGGCGCAGCGCCAGCCGCACCGGACCGCTCGGCCGCGGCATCGGCAGCCAGTTGCCCGCCTGAACCTCGGGACTGAGCAGGATCGCGAAGCGGCCGTCGGTCTCGCGCAGGATCTCGGTGGAGGTGAAGCCCGTGCGCACCGGCTCCTGCCCCGGTGCGGGCGCGCCGCGTCCGGTCACGGTGATCGTCCAGGCGCGGGCCGGGGGCGTGACGCCCGCGAGGCGATAGGTGCAGGTGGCGTCCAGGGTCCGCCCGCTATCGTCGCTGGCCGCCGTCAGCAGCATGCCCTCGCCGACCGCGAGCGGAATGTCGCCGCGGCGGGCGTTGACGGCGCGGGCATAGGGGTCGGAGTCGAGCGAGCCCGCCCGCGGCCACGCGGTCCAGCTTCCGATCCCCGTCCCGCCGAACGGATAGCCGCCGCTGGTGGCGTAGTCGGCGCTGGCGAGGCCCAGGAGGCCGCCGAGGGTCAGCGCGTAGACGAACAGCCCGACCCGCGAGCTGCGCGAGGCGGCGCTGCGCGCGAGGCGGCGCAGGCGCGCGGCGGGATCCTTGCGCAAGTCCTCGCGCAAGTCCTGGCGCTGATCCCCGCGCCCCGGGGTTCCGGTCGCCGGGCCGACTCCACTCGACAGGGCCATGGATCGGCCTCAGGGCGTCCCGAAGCCGCCGGAGGGGCGGGCGCCCTCGGCGACGTCGACGGGTGCGAGGCCCGGTGTCCCCATCCGGTCGGGGGCGACGGCGCCGGACCGCGCCGGACCGGGCTTGCCGGGCTCGCTCTTGCCGGGCTCGCTTCGGGCGGAGCGGCTGGTCTCGACGTTGCGGAACAGGCCGTTCAGGCTCGACAGCACCTCGAAGGAGCGGCGCGAGAGCCGGCCGCTCGAACTGGCGGCCGCCGCCGCGCCGTCGGCCTGGGCCTGGGACACCTGCGGCGCGCCCTTGCGGTCGTTCAGGCCGGGCATCGGCTTCAGCTCGATGCCCTGGTGGGCGGGGGCCATGATCTCGTGCCACGTCATCGCGGGGAGCGAACCGCCGGTCATCTTGTTGGTCGGGCTGTGGTCGTCGTTGCCGTACCAGACGGCACCGACATAGTTGCCGGTGTACCCCACGAACCACGCATCGCGGTAGCCGTTGGTGGTGCCGGTCTTGCCCGCGACCTTCACGCCCTCGATCTGGGCCTTCCGCGCGGTGCCCTCCTCGACGACCTTGTTGAGCATGTAGTTCATGTCCGCGGTCACCTGGGACGAGAGCACCTGCACCGGCTTCTCGTCGGCGTGGCGGTAGATCACCTCGCCGCTGGAATTGCGCACCTCGGTGGCGACGTAGGGCTTGGCGACCTTTCCGCCATTGGCGAAGACCGCGAAGCCCGCCGCCTGGTCCATCACCGTCACCTCGGTGGCGCCGATCGGCAGGGACGGCGTGTCGGTGAGCGGGGTCGTCACGCCCATTGCCTTGGCGAGCTGGATGATCTTGGCCCGCCCGGCCTTGGCCGCGTTCCACTCGTGGGTGATGCCCATCCCCTTGCCGATGGCCGTGGTGATCTTGATCGGGATCGTGTTGACCGACTTCGCCACGGCGAGCCACATCGGCTGGCGGCCGGAATAGGAGCGGCCGTAGTTCTGCGGGCACCAGTTGCCGACGCAGACGGGCGAATCCACCACCGGCGTGTCAGGCTTGAACAGGCCGGAGGCCAGGGCCGCCGCGTAGACATAAGGCTTGAACGAGGAGCCCGGCTGGCGCAGCGCATCGGTGGCGCGGTTGAACTGGCTCTCGCCGTAATCGCCGCCGCCAACCATGGCACGCAGGGCGCCATCGGGATCGAGGATCACCACGCCCGCCTCGTCCACGTCGTACTGGTCGCCGTAGCGCCGCAGGGTGTTCTCCACCGCCTGGTCGGCGGAGCGCTGGATCGAGAGGTCGAGCGGCGTCTTCACCGTGAGCACGCGGTCGTTGCGGAGCTTGCCCGCATCCGCCAGCCGCTTCACCTCGTTGAAGGCCCAGTCGAGATAGTAGTCCGCGGTGATGTCCTT
This sequence comes from Methylorubrum podarium, assembly GCF_040270385.1. Taxonomy (NCBI): domain Bacteria; kingdom Pseudomonadati; phylum Pseudomonadota; class Alphaproteobacteria; order Hyphomicrobiales; family Methylobacteriaceae; genus Methylorubrum; species Methylorubrum podarium. The sequence goes on from NZ_JBELQE010000022.1 coordinate 13,473, forward strand.
GGTGCGGGTCACCGGCGTGGCGGGGTTGCGCAGGGCCGTCTGGATCTGGCCCTCGGTGACGAAGCCGGCCTCGACCATGTTGTGCAGGACGTCCACCGCCCGGCTGCGGGCGGCGGGCAGGTTGACGTTGGGCGAGTACTTGGTCGGCGCCTTGAACAGGCCGGCGAGCATCGCGGCCTCCGCCAGGGTGATGTCCTGCAGCCGCTTGCCGAAATAGTAGTCCGCCGCCGCCACCGCGCCGAAGGTGCCGCCGCCCATGTAGGCGCGGTCGAGATAGAGCTTGAGGATCTGGTTCTTGGTCAGGTGCGTTTCGAGCCAGAAGGACAGGAACGCCTCGTTGATCTTGCGCTCCAGCGAGCGCTCGTTCGACAGGAACAGGTTCTTGGCGAGCTGCTGCGTCAGGGTCGAGCCGCCCTGCATGCCGCCCTTGCCGGACGAGTTCGAGACCAGCGCGCGGGCGGTGCCGATCGGGTCGATGCCCCAGTGCTCGTAGAAGCGCCGGTCCTCGGTCGAGAGCAGCGCCTTGATCATCAGCTCGGGGAAGTCGTCGAACTTCAGCGAGTCGTCGTGCTTGATCCCGCGGCGCCCGACCTCGGTGCCGTAGCGGTCGAGGAAGGTGACGGCGAGATCCTGGGCCTTGAGCCAGTTGTCGCTGGTGAGGTTGAAGGCGGGCTGCGCCAGGAACAGCAGCACCAGGGCGCCGGCCGTGCCGATGGTGACGCCCTCGCTGGTGAGGTCGAGGGCGTACCGCTTCCAGCCGCGGACGGAGAAGACCTGCATCCGCGCCTGGAAGCGCTCGTAGGCTTCCGTCGTGGAATGGCCGCCCTCGTAGAGGCTCGCGTTGACCCAGGCGTCGAAGGCCAGGGCCGCGCGGCTGATCCGCGTCGTCAGCGTCTTGAGGCTGGGCAGGCGCAAGGCGGATTCCGGTTTCTCTCGACGTGGGCCGGGTCGGCGCGGAGCGGGGCTCTCGGACGACGATTTCCCGATACGTCCCGATACGTTCTGTATCAGGACACAGGCCGGCCCGCGAGCTTTCGCTTCCGTTAAGGAACGCGAAGCGCGGGCCAGCGCCCCTTCGGCGCCCCGTCAACCGTACGTTAACCTTAAGACGATCCTGCCTGCGGAATCCGGCCGTCGGATGGCGGATCGCCCGGCCATGCTTGCTCCCGGCGGCGGCATGCGGCAGGAGGGGCGCCCTGTCCCGAAACAAGACGATCAAGGCGAGCGAGGCGCCAGAGATGGCCGAGCGCAGCGATGGGCCGTTCTGGCGCGTGAAGAGCCTCGAGGCGATGAGCCCGGCGGAGTGGGAGAGCCTGTGCGACGGCTGCGGACGCTGCTGCCTGCTCAAGCTCGAGGACGACGACACCGGCGAGATCCACCACACCGATGTCGGCTGCACGCTGCTCGACACCCATGCCTGCCGCTGCCGCGACTACCGCAACCGCGCCAAGCGCGTGCCGGACTGCGTGCGCCTGACCCCGGAGGCGGTGCGCACGATCCCCTGGCTGCCGCCGACCTGCGCCTACCGCCTCGTGCGCGAGGGCCGCGACCTGCCGGCGTGGCACCCGCTGAAGACCGGCCGCCGGGCGAGCGTCCACGAAGCGGGGATCTCGGTGCGCGGACGCGTCGCCGGGAACGAGGAAGAGTTCTCCGACGACGAGCTGATCGAGCGCATCGTGGGCTGGCCGGGCGAGGCCGCCTGAGACCAGGGGCTCAGGCGGCGCGCGGCCGGGGTGGAGATCGCAGCAGGGACAGGGGCAGAGCCGCCACGGCGAGATGGAGGTCGAGGGCCGTCTCGACCCCCTCGCGCCACAGCGAGAGCGGCGTCGCCGGGGCGAGGCGGATCGTCCCCTCGCTCTCGCCCCCGTCGAGGCGCATCCCGGCGCCGAACCCCGAGACCAGCCGTCGCATCGCGACGTTGTGGGGCAGGCAGCGCAGGCAAAGCTCGGCGAGGCCGCGGTTGCGGGCGGCCTCGGCGAGGCGCCGCAGCAGCATCGAGCCGAGGCCCGCCCGCCGAAATCCCTGCTCGACCGTGAGCGCGACCTCCGCGCGCCGCGCCCCGGACGGTCCGAGGCCGAGCGGGCGCAACTCGCCGAGAGCCCGCAGGGTGTCGCCCACGAAGATGCCAACGACCATCCCGGACATCACCGTCGCCCGCTCCGCATAGGCGGCCGCCGCCCGGTCCCCGACGGCGGCCATGAACCGGCTCGCACGGGTCTCAGGGTCGAGGCGGAGGAAGAAGGCCCGTACCGCCGGCCCGTCGCTCGGCCAGAGGCGGCGCAGGCTCGTCGCGCCGTGTCGCGTGCCGACGGATCGGCGCGGAGAAGGACCGGCGGGGACGACCGGGACGGAGCTGGAGAGGGACATCGGGGAGGCGACGGATTCTCGTTCGGATACTTGCACGGACTCGTGCGGCGTGCCGGATCGGCGGTCGGCCGCGCTGCCCCCTCCCGGCGCGGTCCGGTGGGATCTGGTACGCCTTAGCTCATACCGCAATGCAACAAAGCGCCCGATTTCCGCTCGCGACCGCATGGCTGGTCTGCCGGGGCCGATCGCCTCGTCGCGCGGCCGGCGTCACCCGGTGCGGGATCGTTTCCCCTTGGCGGAACCAAAGTCCCGGATTTCTAACATCATGTTATCTTTTATTTAAATCCTGGACGATAGACTGTCCGCATGCGGCAAGAATCGAACTATATTCGGAACGATGAGGGCTCGGCAGCAGTCGAATTCGCCCTGGTCGGCAGCGCTTTCATTGCCACGTTGTTTTTCATCATGGCCACTGCATTGGTCTTGTATATCAATCAGGTGATCGACAATGCGACTGTTCGGGCGTCGCGTCAGATCCTGACGGGCGGCCTGCAGTCGCAATCCACGGCGGCGACGCTGGCGAGCTTCAAGCAGAGCGTCTGCGGGAACCTGCCTGCCGCCTTCTCCTGCAACGACATTGTCGTCAACCTCTACGTCGTACCGAAGGCGGTCCAGCCCGGCGGCTACTACTCCTTCGTCAGTTCCGACATGAACGGCGTCATCGTCTCCAACCTGGCGACCGGGACCGGCGTGCTCAATCTGGGGGCCCGGGGCGACTACCAGTACCTGCAGGTCGTCTATCCGATCACCTTCCTCCCCACCCCGATCGCCTCCTGGCTGAGCGGCGGAGCGACCTACAAGGGCAAGCCGGCCTATCTCGCGGTCTCGGCCGCAGCCTTTCGCAACGAGCAGTACTGATGGCGGCCCGGCCCATCCTCACGCCTTTGCCGGCGGCGCAGCCCGATCCGGCCGCGGAGGGCAGCCCGGCCCGTCCGGGCGCGGCGCGGCTTCAAGTTGTTCGCGCCTTTCTCGGGACGCGGGTGGAAGGCTTCCGCGCAGCGGAGGGCGCCATGGCCGCCGTCGAGTTCGCGCTGATCCTCCCCACCCTGCTGCTGATCATGTTCGCCAGCATCCAGATCGTCGCCTACATCGACGCGACCCGTAAGGTCGAACTGGTCGCCCACTCGATCAGCCAGATGGTCTCGCAGGCCGTGCCGCCGAAGAACACGACCGTCGCACTGGTCAACGCGACCGACGTGCATTTCAGCTACGACTCGACGCTGGTCCTGTTTCCCTACGCCATGAAGGATGCCAAGCGACGCGGCGTGGCATGGTGGCAGACCATCTCGATCAACTACGCCGCCATCCAGTTCACCGCGAAGAACGCGACGTGCCAGAGCAACACGAACACCAGCAGTGACCTGAGCGCCTGCTACGACGCCAATGTCGTCTGGACCAGCACGGGCACCCATCAGCCGGCCAGCGGCGACAATTACCGGCCCTGCGACACGGCGCAATTGCCCGCCAACGACAACGCACCGCCGACCCGAACCACGCTGCCACGCTCCGCCTTCGGGCCCGGATCTCTCGTGGCGATCGACGTGGTGTTCGAGTTCGAGCCGACCTTCGGCTCCGGCTTCGTTCCCCCGGTGCGGATCGCACGATCGGCCTACGTGCAGCCTCGCTACGCCTCGCTGGTGAGCTACGACACGACCAACAACGACGGGATCGCGAACAAATGTACCGGCTATTGACCCGCACGGGCCGGCTCAAAGACCGGACGAAGGCGCTGGCCGCCGATCATGGCGGCAGCATCAACGTCATGTTCGCCCTCGCGCTGCTCCCGACGCTGGGCATCGTCGGCCTCGGGGTCGATTACGGCATGGCGATCACCAGCAAGACGCGGCTCGACAACGCGGCGGATGCCGCGGCGCTCGCGGGCGTCGTGACCGCCAAGGACTACATCGCCGCCAACGCGAAGCAGAGCGACGTGGTGACGGCCGGACTCACGGCGGGCCGCAACCAAGCCACCAAGGCCTTCAACATCAATGCCGGCAGCGTCTCGTTCGCGACGGTCAATCTGTCGCCGCCGGATGTGACGCGGTCCGGGCAGACGCTCACCGCGACGATCAGCTACACGGCATCGATTCCGAGCATCTTCGGAAAGCTTTTCGGAGTCTCGACGACGTCCCTCAGCAATACGGTCACCGCCTCGGCCGACCTCGCGAGTTATCTCGACTTCTACCTGATGGTCGACGTGTCGGGTTCCATGGGCCTGCCGACGACGGATGCGGATGCGGAGAAGCTTGCGAACAAGAACATCGAAGACGAGGGGAAGTGCCAGTTCGCGTGCCACTTCCCGAACAGGAAGGGCTGGAACGCGGCGGCGGGAAAGATCCAGCTGCGGTCCGATGCGGTGAACAACGCCGTCTGCGAACTCCTCAAGCGAGCCTCGACACCGGTCGTCCCGAACCAGTACCGCATCGGCATCTACCCGTTCATCAACCGGCTGGCGACACTGGTCACCCTCAGCGACACCAGCGCATCCCTGGCCTCGCTCAAGACGGCCGCCGATTGCGACAAGACTTGGCCCTTGGCCTTCACCAACCTGCTCGATACCGGCAGCACGCAGCTCTACTCCAACAACGATCCGACCACCGGCACGGGTAGCGGCGGCACCCATTTTGAGACGGCCATGCCGCAGATGAAATCGACCATCAAGACCTTTGGCAACGGTTCCAGCACGACGAACTCGAGACCGTTCGTGTTCCTCATCACCGACGGCATGCAGAACAGCCAGACCTACTCCTCGTGGAAGGACAAGAAGACGTACCCCGGCAATCCGTCGAAGTTCTCGGGCTACCGCTACGCCGATTGGGATGGTTCGCAGCCCGCCCAGATCGATCCGGCCAAGTGCACAGAGCTGAAGAATGCCGGAGCGACCATCTCGATCCTCTATATCCCGTACAAGACCGTGAAGAGCTACACCAACACCAGCTACATCGTCTGGGAGAACGATCGCGTCAACGGATTCAGCCCGACGCTCGCCGACCCCCTCCGGCAATGCGCGACCTCCGGATTCTTCTACACGGCCAACACGCAGGCCGACATCACCGCCTCGCTCGGCGCGATGTTCGATCAGGCGCTGAGAGTGGCGCGCATCACCCGGTAAGTCGTCTCGATCATCGAAGCGACGATCGCGCTGCGGAGCATCACACCGGCCGCGGCGGAGCTTCGGATCGGTGCGGATGTTTGCGGGGTTGACCCGTGCCGGCTTGATCGCCGTGCCGCGGCGCGGCAGAGCGGGCGGGCCACACCCCCGTCTCCGCCGGCTCGCTCGGCGAACGAGGCGCCTCCTCACGCGAACGATCGGCCGGGATGCCCGAGAGTCACGCCCCCTCCCACGCCTCTCACGACCATGCCCGCGCCGGCGCGCCCCCGCCCGGACGCGTCCGCGAGCGCTACGACGCCCTGGTCGCCTCGGGCGCGATCGAGCGCGACCCGTCGCAGATCCGCCTCGTCCAGGCCCTCGACCGGCTGGTGCAGAACCTCGAGCGCCGCCGCCGGGCGAAGAAGGGCAGCGCGCTGGGCTGGCTGTTCGGGCGCAAGGACGACGATGCCGGGCCGCCCAAGGGGCTCTACATCTGGGGCTCGGTCGGCCGCGGCAAGACCATGCTGATGGACCTGTTCCACGAGGTCGCGCCGGGTCCGAAGCGCCGGGTCCACTTCCACGGCTTCCTTGCCGACGCGCATGAGCGCATCCACGCCCACCGGCAGGCGCTCAAGCGCGGCGAGGTGAAGGGGGACGACCCGATCCCGCCGGTGGCCGACGCGCTCGCGGCGGAGGCGACGCTGCTCTGCTTCGACGAGTTCACGGTGACCGACATCGCCGACGCGATGATCCTCGGCCGCCTGTTCGGGGCGCTGTTCAAGCGCGGCGTGACGGTGGTGGCGACCTCGAACGTCGAGCCCGACCGTCTCTACGAGGGCGGCCTCAACCGCGCCCTGTTCCTGCCCTTCGTGGCGGAGCTGAAGGAACGGGTCGAGGTGCTGCGCCTCGATTCCCGCACCGATTTCCGGCTGGAGAAGCTCGGCGGCAGCTCGGTCTACCACGTCCCGGCCGACGCCGCGGCCGGGGCCGCGCTCGACGCCGCCTTCAAGGCGCTCTCGGGTCGGGCGCGGGGACTGCCGGGCACGGTCAAGGTGAAGGGCCGCGCGGTACCGGTGCCGGAGGAGGCCGGCGGCGTCGCCCGCTTCGGCTTCGACGACCTGTGCCGCCAGCCGCTCGGCGCCTCCGACTACATGGCGCTCGCCGACAGCTTCCACACCCTGATCGTCTCCGGGATCCCGGTGATGGGCGAAGCGGACCGCAACGAGGCCAAGCGCTTCATCACCCTCATCGACACGCTCTACGACGCACATGTGAAGCTCGTCGCCTCGGCGGAGGCCGAGCCGACCGGGCTCTACACCGCCGCGGAGGGCCGCGAAGCCTTCGAGTTCGAGCGCACCGCCTCGCGCCTCATCGAGATGCGCTCGGAGGAATATCTCGGCACGCCGCACGGGCGGGCGCCCTCACAGTCGAGCGCGGGCCTGGCCGAGACCTGAACCCCCTCCCCTACCCCGCTACCGGCCCCGCGCCGGGCTTCGGCCGCGGCAGCGGCCGGCTGAGATAGGGCGAACCGGGCACGAGGAAGCGCCAGGGCGCCTCGACCCCGCGGCTGATGCCGATGCGGGTCGTCGCGGCGACGGTCACCGGCCCCAGTGGCGGCGCCCAGGCGAAGGGCGCCCGGTCGAGGGGCAGGCCGTCATGCGTCAGATCGATGCCGAGCGCCTGGGCGAGGCGGCCCGGTCCGGCGCAGAGGAGGCGCGGCGTGTCGAGGCCGCGGCGGGCGCGCATCGTTTCCAGACCCGCACTCGGTTCGAGCGCGCGCAGCAGCACGGCGCTGCCGGTCTCGCAGACGAGGTTGAGGCACCAGTGCAGGCCGTAGGAGCGGTAGACGTAGGCGCGGCCCGGCGGCCCGAACATGCTGGCATTGCGCCGCGTCGGTCCGGCGAAGCTGTGGGAGGCCGGATCGGACCGGTCATAGGCCTCGGTCTCGACGATGGCGCCGCCGACGCCGTCCACGAACAGGTGATGGCCGATCAGCGCGGCGGCGACGGTCGCGGCGGGGCGATCGAAGAAGGACGGGTCCATCGCGCCCGGATCTCGCGGGCCGATCAGGACGCCTTCTGCAACTCGGCCCGGACGCGGGCGACGCCGGGCGGTTTGAGCTCCAGCGCCAGCCGCACGGCGTCCTCAAGATAGGCCTGAGGGGTGATGCCGGCCCGACCTGCCGCCCGCGACAGAGCGTTGGCCAGATCCGCGCTCAGCGCCACCTGCACCGTCTTGGTGTGCACAGGCTGCGCCGGCGCGGGCGCGCCGTCGGCGGGCGGCAGAACCGCCTCGCCCAGGGCTTCGCGGCGGCCGAGGGCGGCGAGACGGTCGGCGCGCTCGTTGCCGGCCTCGCCGGCATGGCCGCGCACCCAGGTCCAGCGCACGTCGCGGGCGGAGGCCAGCGCGTCGAGGCGCTGCATCAGGTCGATGTTCTTCACCGGCCCCGTGGCGGTGCGCCAGCCCCGCGCCTTCCAGCCGCGCATCCACTCGGTGACGGATTTGACCACGTACTGGCTGTCGCAGCGCATCTCGATCTGCGCGCCCTCGGGGAAATGCTCGAGGGCGCGGATCGCGGCGGTCAGCTCCATGCGGTTGTTGGTGGTGGCGCGCTCGCCGCCGTGGAGCTCGATGGTGCCGGCAGGGTCCTGGATCACCGCGCCCCAGCCGCCGGGGCCGGGATTGGGGTCGCAGCCGCCATCCGCGTAGACGATGGTTCGCATCAATCCCGTTCGCTCCGAACCTGTGGGCCTGCCGAGTTGGAAGCGACGCTAATACTTGGTGACGACCGGCTTGGCCACGATCGGCGCGGCCAGCACCTCCGGCGCCTCGACGAGGCCGCAGCGGGCGGCGGCGTCCGGCGGCAGCAGGGGATCGAGAAGCCCCCTTCGCCCTTCGAGGAATGCGACCGCCTGCTCCGCGGGGGCCGCCTCGCGGCCGGGCATCTCGATGAGGAAATGTTCGAGCGCGTAGCGGTAGCGGGCGATCCGCAGGGACGTCTCCAGTCTCACCCAGGCCACGAGACAGCGGTTCTCGGCGACCCGCATCGCCGCCTGCCGCACGTCCCAGTCGTCGAGGCTCTTGGAGAACGGCAGGGCGCGCAGCCGCACTCCGTCCGCCTCCAAGACGCGTCCGGCGACGGCCGCGAAGGGCGGGACCAGCCGGCCGTCGGCGACGGCGTCGTCCGACAGCCTGCGGTAGCGGGAATAGGGAGAGCGGAACGCCTCGGAGATCAAATCGCCGTGATAGGCGGGGATGGCGTCGCGCCGCCAGCGCGGAGGCAGGACGCGGGCGCGGGTCAGGTTGGCGAGGGCATCCTCGAAGGCGGCCCGGCTGTCGGCGGGCATCAGGAACCGCCAGGCGCGGTCACGCAGGACGGCCTCGTCGTCGGTGAGCGGGTAGACCGAGGCCGGCGTGCCGCGCTCGCGGGCCGCCAGCGTCCCCGTGGTGTCGATCAACCGGTTCCAGGCGCTGGGCGCCGGCCGGCCGAAATCCCCCTCCTGCGAACAGGCGCCCAGAAGCAGCGGCGCCAGAAGCAGCGGCGCCAGGAGCAGCGGCGTCTGAAGCAGGCCGACGAGGAGTCGGCCGGCGGATCGCGGGCCGGTGCGCGTCACGAGCGGCGGCGGCGCCGAACCGGCAGGGCCTCGGCGTCCGGCATTCTCTCGTAGCGCACGCCCGTGAACAGCAGGATCTGGCCGCGCGGCGCGTCGTCCGCCTCGCGGCGAAACCGGCGGGTCGTTGCCGGAACGAAGGGCACGATGGCGGCTGTCGCGCCGCGCTCCCGGTGGGCCGGCGGCGCGGACAGAGCGGGGGAGGACGTCTTGGAGGAGGGCATGAACCTGTCCCGTCGATGTGTGTGGCGGCCGGCTCCCGCCCGTCGCCTCCCGGAAAGGGTCGGCGGGGTCGGGCGGGCGCTCCTCGTGAGCGGGACGGGCCCGCCCCGGCCGGGCGATCTCGGGCAAAGCTCAGCACGACGTGGTTAACGGAGTGTTTCAGCGCACGCGGCATTCGGGCCCCTACGCGGTCCGGCGGGCGGTCTCCGCACCCACCTGTCGCGCGGACGGCACAGTCCTTGCGAAGTTGGCTTTGCCCATGGCGGGCGTTTCCTCCCTCGACTTGGGCCCCGCGCGACTCCGCAGCGGGGCCTCTTCTTTTCGGAGCCGCTTTTCCGGGGCTTTCGGGAGCCCGGACGGCGCGTGCCGGTGCGGCCGCAGCGGCGCCGTGCTGCGCTTGCTAACGAGGGGCGATGCCCGATATGCGGTGCCAACTCATTTTGGATCGAGCGAAGGACAAGGCAGGATGCGTCCGGACTTCTCACGATTTGGCAGCCCGGTGCGCGGCGCGTCCGCGGCTCTGAGGCTGGCCCCTCTCGCGCTCCTGGCCCTGGTCGCGGCAAGCCCGGCCCAGGCCCAGCGCGAGGATCAGGGGCTGCAGCTCGGCTGCGCCAACGACTATTTCCGGCTCTGCGCGGGCGTCGATCCGAACAGCCCGGATGCCGATGCCTGCATGACCCGCAACCGGTCCCGCCTCTCGCCCGAGTGCAAGTCCGCGATCAGCGACTACGACCGGCGCACCGGGGGGGCCTCGCAGCCCCGCGGCCAGCGTTAAGGCAGAAGACGATCTGAGGATCCTGGCAGAGGATCCTCGATCGGAACGAAGCGGGCTCGCCGTGAGCCCGCTGTTCCGGCGGAACGCGCAGCAATCCGGGGACGAGCATGGCGTTGACCGTCGCGGTCCAGATGGACCCGATCCAGTCGATCCGCATCGCGGGCGACACCACCTTCGGCCTGATGCTGGAGGCGCAGGCGCGGGGCCACACCCTCTACACCTACACGCCGGACCGCCTCTCGATGCAGGGCCGGCTGGTGACGGCCTACGCCCAGCCGGTGAACGTGCAGGATGTCGAGGGCGCGCACGCGCGCCTCGGGAGCCCGGAGCGCATCGACCTCGCGCAGGTCGACGTGGTGCTGATGCGCCAGGATCCGCCCTTCGACATGGCCTATGTCACGGCCACCCACATGCTGGAAAAGGTCGCCGCGCGCACCCTGGTGGTGAACGACCCGGCCGAGGTGCGGAACGCGCCGGAGAAGCTGTTCGTCCTCGACTTCCCCGAACTCATGCCGCCGACCCTGATCTCCCGCGACCGCGCCGAGATCGAGGCGTTCCGCAAGGAACACGGCACCGTCGCCATGAAGCCGCTGCACGGGCATGGCGGCGCGGCGGTGTTCCGGGTCTCGGAGGAGGACCCGAATTTCGGTTCGATGTTCGACCTGTTCTCCGCCACCTTCCGCGAGCAGTGGGTGGTGCAGCGCTTCTTGGAGAAGATCACCGAGGGCGACAAGCGCATCATCCTCGTGGACGGCGAGGCGATGGGCGCGATCAACCGCGTGCCGGCCAAGGGCGACATCCGCTCCAACATGGTCCGCGGCGGTGCGGCCGGCGCCTCCGAACTGACCGAGCGGGAGCGCGAGATCTGCGCCACCATCGGCCCGGAATTGAGACGCCGCGGCCTGATCCTCGTCGGCATCGACGTGATCGACGGGCATCTCACCGAGATCAACGTTACCTCTCCCACCGGCATCCGGACGATCAAGCGGCTCGGCGGCCCGGATCTCGCGGTCTCGGTCTGGGACGCGATCGAGGCGCGGCTCGCGGCCCGCGGCGTCGGCGGATCGTGACGCTCGCCTGAAGGGCCGTCGCGTCTCCGACGGGCTGTCCCCTCACGGCGACGTCCTATCGAAAGACCGGCAACCCGACGCCGATCAGGGCGAGACCGAGGATCAGCAGGGCGCCGGCCATGGATTCGGCGAAGGCCGAGCGCGCGCCGAAGCGGTGCGCCTGGGCCGCCAGTCCGACACCGGCGAAGAGGCAGACGGCACTGGCAACCATCAGCACGGCCGCTCCCGGAAGGGACGCCCGGCCACGCAGGATATGACGGCATCGGGCCGCCTCGGCGATTGCGGATGTCGGGTGAGCGGCTTGGACATGGGTTTCGGCATCGGATCTGACCCCGGCCCGGCCGCGCGAGCGGAGGGCGGGACGACATGAGGGATCGCGGACGCGCCGCAGGGCACACGCCACGGTGTGTTTTGTGAGCGAAAGACGTTCCCGGCTCGCGTCCGACAGCCGTTCCCTGTCATCGCCGATCCGAGTTCGCGACCTTTAACGCGTTCGCTCGGAATTCGTTCGGAATTTACGGTTGAATCTGACAATCTTGCACAGTTCTTTTCAGACGTTCACATTGAATCCTGCGGACACGGCACCGGAACTCAATCTCGCGGACCGATCGAACGGCCCGTCCGCGCCTGGAAGATTATATTCACCGGCAGCACGCGACATCATCAAGTATCACAATCCGCAATGTTCGAGGGACAACTTACAATATACCGCAGCATACAGCGGAAACGCGGGCGAGAGATTCCGATCGGCACCTCCGATCGATCCTTAGAGTGGCATACCCCAGGAACGAAAACCCCACCCCCCGGCCGTCGCCGACCCGTCACGCCTCACCGCGCGGGGTCGCATTGAGTTCCGCCCAATCGAGTTCCTCCTCCAGGACGAAGTAGGCGTCATCGCCGATCCGGCCGTTCCGGCGCAGCGTGAAAAGCCGGTCGCGGGCGGCGCGGATCGCGCAGCGGCGGGGCTCGTCGGTCGGCAGCCCTTCGGGGGCGAGACCCTCCTCATGCGCCTCGGCCTCGGCCAGGGCGGCGTGGAACTCCCGGCGCAGGGCATCCGCCGCCTCCGACCGGTCGCTGCTCAGGGCCTCGACCGCGGCCCCGTAGGCCTCGGCCCGGGCTCGGCCGACCTCGCGGCCGACCGGGTCGGAATCCTCCAGGCCGAGACGGGCCAGGATCGGGCGCAGGGTCAGGCCCTGGACCACCAGCGTGCCGATCACCACGCAGAAGGCGGTGAGCACGATCAGGTCGCGGTAGGGAAACCCGGCCCCGCCGGGACCGCCCTCGGGCAGGGCCAGGGCCGTGGCGACGGTGACGAGCCCGCGCATCCCCGACCACGATACGGCGAAGCCGGCGCCGAGGCCGAGATCGCGGTTCTGGCGCAGGTCGTCCGGATGCACGGGGCTGGTGCCGAAGCCGACGCGGCGGATGGCGCTCGCCGGAAGCACCCAGGCGATGCGTACGAGGATGACGGTGACGACCACCGCCCCCGCGACGGAGATGTAGGCGATTTCCTGCTCGGGCGTCATCCGCGCGAGGATCGGCCCGATCTGCTCGCCGATCAGCACGAAGGCGAGGACGTTGAGCACGAAGATCGCCGTGTCCCAGACCGCGTTCGAGATCACCCGCAGGCGCGGCGAGGTCTGGCCGGGGGCGTGGCGGGCCACGGTGATCGCGAAGCTCACCACGGTCAGGACGCCGGACAGTTCCAGCGCCTCGGCGGCGATCCAGAGGCCGAAGGCGGCCGAGAACTGCAGCACGATGACGCTCATCGGCTCCTCGACGCGGCGCAGGATCCGCAGGTAGACGAGCGCGGCGAGCGGCCCCGCCACGAGGCTGCCGACGACGCCGATCGCGAAGGCCGGCGCCACCTCCGCGAGGGAGAAATGGCCGGTGACCGCCGCGGCGACGCCGAGCCGGTAGATCATCAGGGAGGCGGCGTCGTTCAGGAGGCTCTCGCCCCGCAGGATCGTGGCGAGGCGGTGCGGCAGCGAGACGTGGCCGAGCACCGAGAGCGCCGCCACCGCGTCGGGCGGAGCCACCACCGCGCCGAGCACGATGGCGGCGGCGAGCGGCATGTCCGGGACGAGCCACATCGCGACCGCCGCGACCGCCGCCGTCGTCGCCGCGACCGCCCCCACGGCGAGCCCGGCGATGGGGCGGGCATTGCGCACGAGGTCGCGCAGCGAGGTGCTGTAGCCCGCATCCATCAGCACCGGCGCGAGGAACAGGGCGAGCGCCAGTTCGGGGTCGAGGCTGAGACTCGGCACGCCGGGGATGAAGGCGAGGCCCACGCCGCCGAGCGCCAGGAAGGCGGGATAGGGTGCGCGAAGGCGCCGAGCCAGGCCGGCGAGCAGCACCGCGCCGACCAAGACGCCGACGATCCAGTGAAACACGAACATGAAGAGAAACGGGCCCGACGCCCACCCGTGCCGATGTGACGGTGGCGACGAAACGTCGGGCGGCCGAAAATCTTTCCGAATTTTTCCCGGCCGGAGCATCGCCCCGAAAGGTGGTTGCCGGCTTTCGGAGAAAGACGATACAATATCAGTGGCTTAGCGCATCATCTTGGATCCGGTATCCAAGGCGATGCGCTCGCCGAGTTCAGGCCGGCTGCGCGGCGATCAGATCGCGCAGGGTCGTGATGGTGGAGGAATCCGCGACGCCGTCGATGCGGGCCGGCCGGAAATGGCGCTGGAAGGCGGTCACGACCGCGCGCATCGCCGCGTCGAACCCGCCGGTGACCGGCTGCTCGTAACCGTAGAGGGCGAGCATCGCCTGCAGCGCCTCGACCGGCTGGCCCGTATCCCCCATGGCGAGGAAGCGCCCGTCGCGTACGGGCGCGGGCGGCACCCAGTGCCCGACCCCCTCCTGCGCCAGCCGCTCCCAGGGGAAGGTCTCGCCCGGATCCTCCTTGCGGGCGGGCGCCACGTCCGAGTGGGCGAGGACGCGGGGAGCGGGGATCGCGCGCCGGACGACGATGTCGCGGGCGAGCCGGGCCACCGCCGCGATCTGCGCCTCCGGATAGGGCGGCAGGCCGCCGGCATGGCCGGGATGGGCGATCTCGATGCCGATGGAGCAGGAATTGATGTCGCGCACCCCCGCCCAGGCTCCGGCCCCCGCGTGCCAGGCCCGTTCGGCCTCCGGCACCATCTGCACGACGCGCCCGTCCTCGAACACGAAGTAATGGGCCGAGACTTCCGCCGCCGGGTCGCGGAGCCGCTCCAGCGCGCCCTCCGCCGTCGGCATCCCGGTGTAGTGCAGGATCAGCATGTCGAGGGCGTCGCCGGCCCGCGCCCCGCGGTTGGGCGAGGCGACGACCGCCTGCACGAGCGGAGTGTCGGGGGCGAAGCTCACGTCAGCCCCCGCTCGGCCGCGATCCGGTCCCAGGCGGCGTTGATGGCGGCGAGCCGGTGGGTGGCGATCGCCACCGCCTCCGGCGGCAGGCCGCGGGCCAGCGCCCGGTCGGGGTGGTTCTCGGCCACCAGCCGCCGATACTGCGCCTTGAGGGCGGCGGCGTCGGCCGACGGTTCGAGGCCGAGCACGAGGTAGGGGTCGTCGGCGAGCCGGACGTGCCGGGCGGCGATCCGGCGGAAGGCGGTCTCGTCGAGGCCGAAGATGCCGGCCACCGCGCGCAGGTAGCTCTCCTCGCCCTCGTGGATCGCCCCGTCGGCGGTGGCGATGTGGAACAGGCCGTCGAGCACGTCCTCGAGCAGGGCCGGCTCCTCGCCGAAGGTCGAGGCGAGCTGGCCGGCATAGGCCTCGAAGCCGTCGGTCGTCGCCTTGGCGAGGTCGAACAGGCGCTGGACGCCCGCATGCGCCTCGGGCTCGACCTGCACCACCCGCTCGAACGCCTGGACCTCGGATTGGGTGACGACGCCGTCGGACTTCGCCATCTTCGCCGCGAGCGCCACGAGTCCCGTCGTGAACACCACGTCCCGGGGCGTCGGCCCGAAGGGCGCACCCTCGCGATCGACGAGGAAGTGGCCGGCGACGCTCCCCACCAGCGCCCCGATCGGCCCGCCGACCAGCACGCCGATCCCGGCCCCGCCGATCTTGCCCCACAGGCCGGTGCTCATCGGGAGCCGTCCGCCGGGAGACAGCACAGACTTGAGGTTTCCAAGACGGCCAAGGACGGTTCCGAGATCATTCGGCGGGAGCGCTCGTGACGGCTTAACGCCGCAAACCGGACCGCAGCGCAAGCCCCGTGCTTCAACCGACCGCAAAGGAAAAGGGCCGGAGCGATCGCCCCGGCCCTTCCCGCGAGAACCGGCTCGCGATCAGCGGCAGTAGACGTTGCCGTACTCGTCACGGAAGGTGCCGTAGGGGCAGCGCGGCGCCGTGGCGGCACCGGCAATGGCGCCGCCCGCGCCGCCGATCGCGGCACCGGCCAGCGCACCGCCCGCGCGGCCCGTGGCGAGGCCGCCGACCGCGGCGCCGAGGCCCGCACCGAGGGCCGCACCGCCCAGCGCACGATCCTGAGGCGTGTTGCAGGCACCGAGCGAGAGCGCGAGGCTGCCCGCGAGGGCGGCGGCGATGAGTCTCTTCATGGTGGTCCGAACTCCCTTGTGCATCGGCGATCGGGCCTTTTGCCGGCGCGGGGCACCGTTTGGCCTTGGTTTGTCACCGGCTGTCATCGACGGCACATGAAACGGCCAAGATTGGGGCAGGTTGCATCGGAGCATGACTTTTCGCCCGCTGCCTGCCATCTGAGGGCACGCCTGTTGCAAAATCGCCCGCCTCCGGCCTGTCGCCGACGGGCTCATGACCGAGGACCACCATGCCCAAAGCCAGCCTGATCGTCCGCAAGGCCGCCGTCCGGCCCGATCTCGTCGTCGACACGGTGACCCTCGACCACGCCGCCCGCGGGCAGGCGCATGCGCACCTCACCACGGCGGGCGGGCTCGCCATCGATCTCGCCCTGGACCGCGCCGCGGGCCTCGAGGACGGCGACGCGTTGAAGCTCGAGGATGGGCGCCTCGTCGGCGTGCGCGCCGCCGAGGAAGCGCTGCTGGAAGTCCGCGCCGGCAACCCGGCCCGTCTGCTGCGCCTCGCCTGGCAGCTCGGCGGCGAGCACGTTCCCGCCGAGGTCGGCGCGGACGTGCTCTACGTGCCGGCCCGCGCCGCCGAACTGGTCCGCGGTGCGGGCTGCACGGCCGAGCCGGTGAGCCGCCCGTTCAAGCCGGAGAAGGCCGCCCACGACCACAGCCAGTGCGGCCACGACCACCACGGCCACGACGCCCACGCGCATCAGGACCATGGGCATGATCACGGCCATGATCACGGGCACGACCACGGTCACGGCGGCTGCGGGCACGATCACAGCCACGACCATGGACACAGCCACGGCCACGGGCATCACCACGACCATTGAGGGCCGTCGAGGGACCCGCGAACCGGAGAGCGGCGCGGGTCCCGAGCCCCGCCGTGCCGATGCGGAACACGCGGCGGCGCGGGATCGTTGGTCCGGGGATCCCATTCGGAGGCGGCCCTTGACGGCGATCAGCGTCTTCCAGAACGACGACGGCTTCTGGGCCGTCACCGCGCAAGGTCTCGTCGTCACCGGCTTGACCCGAGAGGGCGCCGAGGCCTTCGCGGAGGCTTTTCTCCGTCTTCACGACGAGCAGCCGCCCGCGGCGTCGTAGCCGGTCGAAACCATTTCAAGTCTCCCCGGCGCCGCCCGGACCGGCGTGGGTTCTCGTCCTTGATTGCTCGCGCTGAGCCAGCGCGCGCCGGTCCTGCGACGACAGCCCCTTCCCTTTCAGGGCCTCGCGAGGCGTGATATCCGGGCGCGCGTCGCGGACATCGTCTCGACCGACGGCTTCCGACTCGCGGATCGATGCGAGGCGGAAACCGGATGCGCCGGCCTCTCCGGCCCGGGCGTGTGCGTTTCCGATCAAGCCGCCTCGCGCAACGGACCCCGCGGATGGTCCGGCGCGGGCCGAACTCGAGACAGAACAGGGCGCAGGTGTCGACGCCGGCTGATAAATTGGACGCTCTCAGCGGGTGGCGCTTCAGCGTCGCGCCGATGATGGACTGGACCGACCGGCAGTGCCGCGCGTTCCACCGGACGCTCTCGCGCCGCGCCCGGCTCTACACCGAGATGGTGACGACCGGCGCCGTGCTGCACGGGGACCGGGAGCGGCTGCTCGGCTTCGATGCCGGCGAGCATCCGGTCGCCGTGCAGCTCGGCGGCTCCAATCCCGGCGACCTCGCGGCGGCGGCGCGGATCGCCGCCGATTTCGGCTATGCCGAGGTCAACCTCAATGTCGGCTGCCCGTCCGACCGGGTGCAGGAAGGGCGCTTCGGCGCCTGCCTGATGCGCGAACCGGACCTCGTCGGCGCCTGCGTGGCGGCGATGAAGGCGGCGGTGTCGGTGCCCGTCACCGTGAAGTGCCGCCTGGGCGTCGATGACCAGGACATCGAGGAGGCCCTCGACGCGGTGGCCGGCGCCGTCGTCGCGGCGGGCGTCGACGGGCTCATCGTGCATGCCCGCAAGGCGTGGCTGAAGGGCCTGTCGCCGCGGGAGAACCGGGACGTGCCGCCCCTCGATTACGGCCGCGTCGCGCGGCTGAAGCGGGCGCATCCGGACCTGCCGATCGCGATCAACGGCGGCATCGCCGGCATCGCCGATGCCAAGGCCCGGCTCGCCGAGGTCGACGGCGTCATGATCGGTCGAGCCGCCTATACCGAGCCGTCGCTGCTGCTCGACGTCGATCCCGAGCTGTTCGGCGAGCCGGCGCCCGTGGCCGACGCCTTCGCGGCGATCGCGGCGCTGGAGCCGATCATCGCCGACGGGCTGCAGCGGGGCCTGCGGCTTCATGCCTATACCCGGCACATGCTCGGCCTGTTCAACGGGCGGCCCGGCGCGCGGGCCTATCGCCGCCATCTCGCCACCGCCGGCATGGCGGCCGAGGCCGGCCTCGTCACCCTGCGCGAGGCGGCGGCCAAGGTCTCGCGGGAATGCCCGCCGGCCTCCGAGGCGGCCTGACGCCGGTCCGATCGGGAAGGCGGCCGGCCCGTCGCCTCAGGCGGCGCGGCGCGCCCGGCCGTTCCAGGTGTCGAGCAGGGCCGGCAACGCGCTCGCCGGCACCGGCGGGCTGAACAGGTAGCCCTGCACCTCGTCGCAGCCCTCCTCGCGCAGCCACGCGAGCTGCTCCGGCGTCTCGACACCCTCCGCGGTCGTCGTCATGCCGAGGCTGGAGGCGAGGCTGACCACCGCCCGCACGATGAAGCCCGAGCCCTGCTCCACCGTCAGGTCGCGGGTGAAGGATTGATCGACCTTCATCTTGTCGAAGGGGAAGCTGCGCAGGTAGCTCAGGCTGGAATAGCCGGTGCCGAAATCGTCCATGGCGATGCGGACCCCGAGATCGCGCAGCCCGTGCAGGATCGCGACGGTGGCGCCGCCGTTCACGAGCAGGACGCTCTCGGTGATCTCCAGTTCGAGGCGGCAGGCGGGCAGGCCGCTCTCGGCCAGCGCCGCCTTCACCGTCGCGATCAGCGCGGTCGAGGTGAATTGCGCCGCCGAGACGTTGACCGCCACCTTGAGCCCCTCGGGCCAGCCCGCGGCCTCGCGGCAGGCGCGCCGCAGGACCCATTCGCCTAACGGCACGATCAGGCCGATCTCCTCGGCGAGCGGCACGAACTCGGCGGGCGAGACGCGGCCCCGCACCGGGTGCGTCCAGCGCAGCAGCGCCTCGAAGCCGCAGATGCGCTCCTGGGCGAGGTCGTAGATCGGCTGGTAGTGCAGGTCGAACGCCTCCGCCTCGAAGGCGGCGCGCAGGTCGAGTTCGAGGGAACGGCGGGCCTGAAGGCGGGCATCCATCTCCGCCTCGAAGAACCGGAACACGCCGCGCCCGTCGCCCTTGGCGCGGTAGAGGGCGACGTCGGCGCATTGCATCAGCCGCTCGGGCTCCAGGCCGTCTCCGGGCGCGAGCGCGATGCCGATGCTGACACCCACGGTGACGGAATGATGGGTAAGCGCGTAGGGCGCGCTGACCACGTCGAGGATGCGCTGGGCCAGGGTGGCGGCATCCGCCGGTGCCTCGACCGCCGTCTGGATGATCGCGAACTCGTCGCCGCCGAGCCGGGCGACGGTGTCGACCTCGCGCAGGCAGGCCTTGAGGCGGTGGGCCACCGCCTGCAGCAGCTCGTCGCCGACCGCGTGGCCGAGGGTGTCGTTGACCTGCTTGAAGTTGTCGAGGTCGAGGCAGAGCACGGCGAAGCCGGTGTCGCGCCGGGCCTGGGTGATCGCCCCCTCGATGCGCTCGCGCAGGAGCACGCGGTTGGGCAGGTCGGTCACGGCATCGTGCCGGGCCATGTGGGCGATGCGGGCCTCGGCGTTCCAGCGCTCGGTCGCCTCCTCGTAGATCGCCACGAAGCCGCCGCCGTCGATCGGCTGGATCTCGATGGCGACGACGCGTCCGTCGGCGAGGTGCTGGATCTGGGTCGGCACGGCGTCCGCCCCCATCAGCGCGCCGATCTCGGCGACCTGTTCGGCCTCGCTCGCGTCCGACAGGTTTTCGGCAATGACGTTCCTGCGCAGAACCTCCAGGGCCGGCATGCCCGGCGTCACGGCGCCGGGGGGCAGGCGGTAGATCTCGTGATAGCGGCGGTTGACCACGAGCAGCCGGTGATCGCGATCGTAGAGCAGGAAGCCGAGAGACAGGGTGTCGAGCGCCGCGTGCAGCCGGGCGACGCGGTCGCTCAATTCCTCCTCGCGGCGGCGCAGGATCGTGATGTCGGTCGGCCGCATCGCGACGGTGAGATCGTGGACGAGACGGCGCAGCGTGAGGAGCGCGAGGGCGAGTGCCGCGGCGCCGGCACCCGCGACGAGCAGGGCCCGCGAGACCGGTTCCGCGGAAAAGGAGGCGGCGAGCGCGGTGACGGCCGATCCGGCCACGATCAGGCACAGCCGCAGGCCGGCGCGCCGCACGGATCCGCGCATGGTCACCGCCCCGCTCGGCGGATCCGATTGTCGATCCGCGGCTGCATCACATTCGGCCTGCGCGTGCATCGCTCGCCCGACTTCGTCTCAGTTCCCGGCGAGAATGGCCGGATCCGGTTAAGAGTGCCTACCCGGACTCCAACCACAGATCGTTTTTCTGATGGTCTGCCGATCATTCGGCAATGCAGCCGTGCGGCGCCCGAGCGATCCCGCGCGTCTAAAAAACCTTTCCCCGGGACGCGTGCGCGCCGGGTCCGAAGCGGCCGGTTCAGAACTTACCGAGCAGCGGGAATTCCTGGCTCAGCGTCGACTCGGCGGGCAGCGGCGCCTCGCGGCGGCGCGGCTTGCGGTTGAGCACCTGTTTCAGCTTCGTCTTCAGGAGGTTGATGTCGAACGGCTTGAGGATGAAGGCGTCGGCGCCCGCGACGTGGGCGTGGTTGATGTCCTCGAAGTCGAACGAGGTCTCGGTGAGGATGAAGGGCGTGTTCATCAGGCTGTCGTCGGCCCGGATCTCCCGCAGGAGCTGGAGTCCGTCCATCGGCTCCATGGCGAGATCGGAGATGACGAGGGCGTAGCGGCGCTCCCGCATGCGCACGAGCGCCTCGGTGGCGTCCGACACGCCCTCGACGTCCGGGAATCCGAGGCGGGTCATCAACTCGATGATCAGCCGCAGGAGCTTGGGCTGGTCATCGACGATGAGGATGGGAAGCGTGTCGCTCATGGCGTCCGGGATGGTATCTCAACAGGATCTCTGAAGGGCGGGCGGGCAGCCCGCCCGCTCAAACGAACAGATGGTCGATGCCCTGCTTGGCCATCGATTCGGCTTGGAGCGTGACGGCCAGCCCGTGGATCGCGCTGCCCTTCGGCGTGCCCCGCTGCAGCATCGGCAGAAGGCCGGATTTGGCGAAGTGCGGCTCGTTGGCGGGCGTCCGGCTCACCGTGGTGAACGAGCTGACGAAATCCCGCTTGGCGATCTCGCGCCACTCGACGATCTGCACGTCGCGGTGACGCGAATCGGCGGCGATCCGCTGGAAGGTCTCGTTGACCGATTGACGCTCGCCCTCGACGACCTGGATCGCGAAATTCTGGTCGATGATGAGAAAGCTCGTGATCACCGCGAACTCGTTCTTCTTCTGAGCCTGACGTGTGATGTCGCCGATCTGCTTCGCGCGCAGGGCCGGCTCGTTCGAGATGGTCAGGCGCGAGAAGTAGATCAGGTGGACGAGGCTCGTCCTCTTGTTCTTCATGGGTGCCGTCCGACGCGAAAGCTCAGCATCCACCCTACGGCCGTAGCGATAACGGGCCGTAAACACGGCCCCAACCGGCAGAAACTGCCGCATGTTCGGGACGCATCGTCCATTTTTGCCGAGTTCGGGGAGAGGCCACCTCAACAATCTCAGTGGCTTAGCTCTGGCATGCCGATTGCGCTCCGGCATCCAACACCTCGTGCGGCCTTGTGGAGCGAGTGAACGCCATGGACGTCTTTTCCGCGCTTCAGACCGCGGTCTCGGGCCTGAAGGCGCAATCCTTCTCGTTGAGCAACATCTCCGGCAACATCGCGAACTCGCAGACGACCGGCTACAAGCGCATCGATACGGGCTTCGTCGACATGCTCGTCGACAGCAGCAACCCCAAGACCCAGACCGCGGGTTCGGTCGCGGCCTTCTCGGAGCTCACCAACTCGGTCCAGGGCAACAAGGTCTCGACCGGCGTCTCCACCAACATGGCGCTCGACGGTCAGGGCTTCTTCGTGGTGCGCAAGAAGACCACCGACACGGGCGGCGGCGAGAGCTTCTCCACCGCCAACCTCTACACCCGCCGCGGCGATTTCGCCCCGGACAAGGACGGCTACCTCGTCAACGGCGCGGGCTCCTACCTCGTCGGCGCGAGCCTCGATCCGGTGACCGGCCAGACCACCGGCACGGGGCCGATCAAGATCTCCAACGCGATCATCCCGGCCAAGCCGACGACGACGATCACCTACTCGGCCAACCTGCCGAAATCGCCGGCCACCACCAACGCCGCCTCGACCAAGGGCCTGCTCTCCGCCTTCAGCGACGGCACCGACGCGCGGGTGACGCCGACCAACGGCGCGACCGGCGGCACCGTGTCCCAGGCCAACGCACAGACCTTCATCGACAACAGCATCGCCGGCCCGGCGCTGACCGTCTACACCGCCTCCGGCTCCCCCGTGAGCGTCCAGAGCCGCTGGGCGAAGGTGGCGGCCGCCGACACGGCGACCGGCACGAGCGACACCTGGAACCTGTTCACCGCCGACAAGACCAGCGTCACCGGCAACCAGACGAGCTGGACCAATATCGGCCAGGCCTTCACCTTCAGCGCCAGCGGGCAGATGACGGCGCCGACGGGGAGCACGGTCGCGATCAACAACCTGACCATCGACGACGTCAACGTTGGGACGGTGGCCCTCGATCTCGGCGGCGGCCTGACGCAGTACGCCGCCGCCTCCGGCACGGTGACGACCAACGACCTCAAGCAGAACGGCTACGCCTCGGGCTCGCTGAACTCCGTCGAGGTCGGCGAGAACGGCATCATCAGCGGCAAGTACTCGAACGGCTCGGTGATCGGGCTGGCCCGGGTCGAGGTGGCCCAGTTCGTCAACCCCGACGGGCTGAAGCCGGACTCGCTCGGCAACTACCAGCAGACCGTCGCCTCGGGCGAGGCGATCAGCGGGCTCAAGGACTCGACCCTGGTCGGCTCGAACCTCGAGCAGTCGAATACCGACATTGCGGCGGAATTTTCGAAGATGATCGTTACCCAACAGGCCTACTCTGCCAACACCCGGGTGATGTCGACGGCGCAGACGATGATCTCCGACCTCCTGAACGTCATCCGCTGACCGGTCCCTGAGCGAGGAGAAGCGCCTTGGCCCTCGACGCGTTCAGCACGGCCACCGCCGGCCTGCGGGTCACGCAGGCCCAGATCGGGGTCGTCTCGCAGAACATCGCCAATGTCGGCACGGCGGGCTATGTCCGGCGCACGCTCTCGCCGATCACCTCGGGCTCGGGGAATGCCGGCGTGGCGACCGGCACGGTCGCCCGGGCGCTCGACGCGGCGGCGCTCAAGCAGCTCCGCTCCGAGACGTCGGGCGCGGCCTACACCTCGCTGATGTCCAAGACGCGCACGCAGCTCGACACGCTCTACGGGCGGCCCGGCGACAGCTCGGCGCTGGACGGCGTGTTCAACAACTTCACGCTCTCGCTCCAGACCCTCGCCGCCAACCCGACCTCGACGGCGGCGCGGGCGACGGTCCTCAGCGCGGCCAACGACATCGCCACGCGCATCGGCAGCGCCGCCAACGGCGTCCAGGCCCTGCGCTCGGGACTCGAGACGCAGCTCTCCATCGACACGAGCAAGGCCAGCGACCTGCTCGCGCAATTGGCCAAGCTCAACACCCGCATCGTCGCGACCTCGGCCGGCGATCCGAGCCGGCCCGATCTGGAGGATCAGCGCGACCAGGCGCTCACCAGCCTGTCGGGCCTGATCGACATCAACGCCGTGACCCAGAGCGACGGCAGCGTGAGCGTGCTGACGAGTTCGGGCGTCACCCTACTCGATCGTTCGGACGCCGCCTCGCTCAGCTTCGACGGCCGCGGCACCCTCTCGGCCAACGCCCTCTACGATTCCGACCCGGCGCATAGCGGCGTCGGCACCATCGTCGCGACGACGCCCGGCGGCGGCAAGATCGACCTGCTCGCCTCCGGAGCGATCCGGTCCGGCTCGATCGCCGCGGCGATCGAGCTGCGCGACACGGTGCTGCCGCAGGCTCAGCGCCAGCTCGACGACCTCGCGGCGGGCCTGTCGCGGGCGATGTCCGACCGCGTCGCCACCGGCACGCCCCCCACCGACGGCACCACGGGCGGCTTCGACATCGACCTGACCGGCCTCTCGGCCGGCAACGCGATCACCCTGACGGTCCAGGACGGCAGCGGCACGCAGCGCAACATCATCCTGATGCCCTCGTACCAGGCGCCGCCGCCCGCGGTTCCGGCCGGGAGCACCGACGACGCCAACGCCACGGTCATCCCCTTCACGATCCCGCAGCCCGGCGCGAGCCGTTCCCCCGCCTCGGTCCGTGACGCGATCTCCGCCGCGCTCGGCGGGGGCTACAGCGTCTCGAGCACGCCGGGCGGCGCGGCGGGGGCGCTGCGGATCCTCTCGACCGGCGGCGCCACCCTGGTGGCGGCGAGCGCCAGCGTGACGCAGGTCACCTCGGCGAGCGACATCAAGGGGTCCGCCACGCAGCTTCCGCTCTTCGTCGATGGTGCGTCCGCCGCGCTCTATACCGGCTCCTTCGACGGCGGCTCGCAGCTCACCGGCTTCGCGCAGCGCATCGCCGTGAACCCGACCGTGGTCGGCAGCGCCGGCAGCCTCGTCGGGGTCACCGGAACCGGCGCCGGATCCAGCGTCGGCGACGGGACCCGGCCCCAGGCCCTCTACGACGCGCTGACGAGCACGCAGCGCCTGTTCTCCTCGTCGAGCGGCATCAGCGGCATCGACGCCCCGACGCGGTCGAGCGTCGCGGACTTCGTCCAGGGCGTCATCTCGGTGCAGGGCGCGGCGGCGGCGGCGGCGCAGGATCTCGACGAGGGGCAGAGCATCGCCCTCTCGACGGCGCAGGGCCGCTTCGCCTCCGCCTCGGGCGTCAACATCGACGAGGAGATGTCGAACCTGATCGCGCTCCAGCAGGCCTACGCGGCCAATGCCCGCGTGCTCACCGCCGCCCGCGACATGATCGACACCCTGCTCAGAATCTAGCTGCGGAGCCGCCGATGACCATCTCTGCCTTCGCCGCCGGCACCTATCGCTTCGATCGCCAGTCGGCGAGCCTCGTCAGCATGAAGAACCAGCTCGACGGGCTGGCCCAGCAGCTCTCGACGGGGCGCACCGCCGAGACCTATGGCGGCCTCGGCGTGGCGCGCACGACCAGCCTGAGCGCCCACGCGGCGATCAGCGCGCAGGACGGCTATCTCGCGGCGATCTCCTCGGCCGAGACCCGGGTGAAGCTCACGAGCGCCAGCCTGACCCAGCTCAAGTCGCTCTCCGACAGCACCCGCTCCAACCTCAGCGGCAACATCGCCTCGCGCAACGAGATGCTGCCCGCGACCACGGTCCAGCTCGCCGCCAACAACCTTGCGGCGGCCGTCGATGCCCTGAACCAGCAGGCGGGCGGGGTCTACGTCTTCTCCGGGCGGGCCACCGAGACGGAACCGGTCGTCTCCCAGGACGCCATCATGAACGGCGTTCCGGCAGCGGGCCTGGATGGGCTCAAGGCGCTGATCGCCGAACAGAAGAAGGCCGATCTCGGCCCCGCGGGCAACGGACGCCTGATCCAGGGCACCGGCACCCTGACGGTCAGCCTGTCGGAGGATCCCAATCCGGAGGCGCGGGCGAATTTCGGCTTCACCCTGATGGGCGCGTCGAGTTCGAACAGCGCGGCGCTCGGCGCCAACTTCGTCGCGGGGGCGAAGCCCGACGTCACCTTGAACTTCGCGCAGCAGCCCGCCGACGGCGCGCAGGTGCGGGTCGTGGTGCAGCTCGCCGACGGCAGCCAGAAGACCCTCGACCTGACGGCCCGCGCGGGCGAAGCCGGGAACGCCGCGGGCGCCTTCGCCATCGGCAGCACCCCGGCGGAGAGCGCCGCGAACCTGAAGCGGGCCCTCGGCGGCGCCGACATCGCCAGCGTGCAGAGCGCGAACCCGCCCGGCGTCACGGCGGCCTTCGCCAACGGGCAGGCCGCCTCGACCTCGTTCACGGTCGGCACCGGCGTCACGGCCGGCGACGCGATCACGCTCAAGCTCGGCCTGCATGACGGCACGACCAGGACGATCACCCTGACCGCCGCCCAGGCGGCGGATCCGACCTCCGCGACGACCTTCGCCATCGGCGCGACGCCGGAGGAGACCACCGCGAATCTCTCGCGCACGCTCCAGAACGCCCTCACGACGGCGGCCGGCACGGAGCTCTCGGCGAGTTCGACCGCCCGCGCCTCGCTCAACTTCTTCGAGGGATCCCCCGTGGCGGGCCTGAGCCCGCGGCGCGTCGCGGCGGACGGCAACGGCTACGCCGAGACCGCGAGCGCCAAGACGGTGATCTGGTACAAGGGCGACACCGCCGCCGACCCGCGGGCGACGGCGACCGTGCAGGCCGGCACCAGCCGGACGGTGGAGATCGGCGCCCAGGCCAACGAGGAGGCGATCCGCCGGACGCTGGCGGGCATCGCTGCGATCGCGGCCGAGAGCTTCACCACCGGGACCGGAACCGTCGACACGGCGCGGTTCGAGGCGGTCTCGACCCGGGCGGCGGGCCTGCTCACCGCGGGCGAGGACCAGCAGAGCCTGGAGCAGCTCGGCACCGATTTCGGCCTCGCGGCCAGCAGCATGGCCAACGCGAAGTCGGTGGCGAACACCACCAAGGCGACCCTGGAGGCCTCCCTCGACGGCGTCGATACGGTCTCGACGGAGGAGGTCGCGGCCAAGCTCCTGAGCCTGCAGACGCAGTTGCAGGCGAGCTACAAGGTCACCTCGATCCTCTCCGAGATGAGCCTCGTCAACTATCTGCGCTGAGCCGGTCGTCTCGGCCGGCAGCCGCCGTTCGGGACGCCGCCCGAAACGAGAGCGGCCCGAGGTTTCCCTCGGGCCGCCCGTGTCATGCCTTGCTCGCTCGTCTTACTCAGCGGCGTCCGGCGTATCGGCCTTCTCCGGAGCGGCCTCGTCCTCGGTGCCCTTGTAGCGGGTCCGGCGACGCCGGGGCTTGGGGGCAGGCGCGTCCTCGGTCGAGGGCACCTCGGCGACGGGGGCTGCCTCGCGCGGCTCCGGCGCGGAGCGCGGGGCCGGAGCCTCGGCCGCAGCCGGCAGCGGAGCGGGATTGCGGGTCGCGGTCATCAGGAAGGCGGGCAGCGCCGAAGGGTCGGCGGCCTCGGCCGCGGCGGCACGGTCACTTGCACGGCCACGCCCGCGCCGCGGCGCCGGGCTATCGGGACGCACCGGCCCCTCGGACCGCGGGGCGGCCTCGGCGCGGCTGTCCTGACGCGGTTCGGCCTGACGCGGCTCTTGCCGCGGCTCGACCTGACGCGAATCTTGGCGCGGCTCACCCTGGCGCGCGTCCTGACGCGGCATCTCGGATGGTTCGCCGCGGCCGTTCTCGAAGCGCGCGGCGTCGCGGCGGTTCTCACGCGGGTTCTCGCGGCCTTCCTGAGGCTGCTGCCCGAAATCCTGCCGGTAATCCTGGCGCCGGTCCTGCCGGTAATCCTGCCGATCCTGGCGGGGATAATCCTGGCGGTCCTGGCGTTCAGGCCGATCCTGGCGCTCGGGCCGGTCCTGGCGGTCCTGGCGGAAGTCCTGCCGCGGCTCGCCGCGGTTGTAGTCCGGCCGGTTGCCCTCGAACCGCTGGCCCCGGTCACCGCGGTCGTTGCGCTCGTTGCGGTTCTGGAAGCGCTGGTTCCGATCGTTGCGGTCGCGGCCCTGGTTCCGGCCGTCGAAGTCGTGGCGCTCGAACGGCTGCGGCTGCTGCGCCGGGTCGCCGTACTCGTCGCTGCCGTAGCCGAAGCCCTGGCGACCGCCCTCATTGGTCTGGCCCTGGACGGTCTCGTCCTCGCCGTCCTCGTCCTCGTCGAAGCCGTTGCGGGCATAGCCCTGGCTCGCCTGCGGACGGCCCGGCTCCTGGGCACCGGTGATGATGCGGAAATAATGCTCGCCGTGCTGGAAGTAGTTCTCCGCGGCGATCGGATCGCCGCTCGCCAGGGCGTCGCGGGCGAGCTGCGCGTACTTGTCGGCGATGTGCTGGGCGGTACCGCGGATTTTAACGTCGGGACCGTTCGACTCGTAGGAGCGCGTCAGCGGGTTCGGACCCTTGGGCCGATTGCGACCCCGCATCCGTCGATTCTGGTTTGGTCTCATCGGCCTCGATTGACCCTCGTTACCTGTCGCTCAGTGTGACTGACAGCGCCGGAGCCGTGCTCGCGGACGAGGCGGGCCGGGCGCAGGGCGCCCGAGCGCGCACATCCCGCGATGTTTGCCGCTCGTCCGGTGGCTGCGCTCTGTTCCGGCGCGCCGCGAGACATCCCTCGACTGTCAGGTTCGATCCCACCGAGCCTGGCCGCGACTGCCGGAGCGCGTCCGCTCGATGGTGGGAAGACCGTCCGAAGCCGGAGGACACGGTCAAAACCGATCCTGCCGATACCGTCTTAAAGAGTGCCTCACAAAACTCCCGGAACTCGGAAGCGCCCTTTGGCCGTGGCGGCGCAGCGGGCGTTTTGTGAGAGACGCTCAACGGGCCGTTGGCGGTCTGCATATCTAAGCTAGTGACTGACGCCCTCGACAACAAGCATTTTTTCGTTGCCAGGGCGGCTTATGCCGGATTTCTGCGGGTGTCGCGGCCTTCGCGCCACGCACCGTCCCCGAATCCGCCCCTTCGATCCGTCACCTGCCCGCCAAGGATGGCCGAACCGTGACGACCCGCTCGTTGCCGGCGAGATCCCGGCCGACGCTCGCATCCGAAAATCCCATTTCCCGCGCGAGGTGCGTCAGCGCACCTCCCTGGTCGTAGCCGATCTCCAGGACGAGGGCGCCGCCCGCGGAGAGCAGGCCGGGCCGCCGCGCGATCGCGAGGAGAATCGCCCGGTAGGCGTCGAGACCGTCGGCGCCGCCGTCGAGGGCGGCGAGCGGATCGTGCAGGCGCACCTCCGGTTCGAGGGTCGCGATGACGGGGGCGGCGATGTAGGGCGGGTTCGAGACGATCAGGTCGAACGGTCCCGCCAGCGCATCGAGCCAGGAGCCGCGCAGAAACGCCGCTCGGCCCCCGACGCCGTTCTCCGCCGCGTTCCGGCGGGCGACCGCCAGCGCGCCCTCCGCCCGGTCGAGACCGATGCCGAGGGCGTTCGGGCGCTCGTGCAGCAGCGCCACGAGGATGCAGCCGGTGCCGGTGCCGAGGTCGATCAGGCGCAACGGCCGGTTCCGGTCGGGAAACAGGCGGAGTGCGGCCTCGACCACGCTCTCGGTGTCGGGCCGCGGCACCAGCGTCTCCGGCCCGAGGGCGAAGGGCAGCCCCCAGAACTCCCAGGCGCCGACGATCCGCGCGACGGGCTCGCCCGCGAGCCGCCGCGCCGCCGCCCGCTCCAGCGCCTCGGCCCCGGCCTCGCCGATGGCCTCGCGCCCGCGCAGGGTCAGGTCGAGGGGGGTGAGCGCGAGGGCGTGCAGGGCGAGGAAGCGGGCATCCGAGCGGGCGTCCGGCAGTTGGGCCGCTTCGAAGACCCGGACAAGATGGCGCAGGGCGACTTCGCGGGGGAGGGTCGGCGCGAAATCGGGAGTCATGCCGGACCAAGCACGACGCATCCGCATCCCGTCCCTCTCCCCCACGGATCTCGGGCTTGCCCCAGATCCGCGGGGGAGAGGGATCGTACCGGTCGCAGCCGTCTCAGCCTCACGCCATCCCCTCGGCCGCCAGCAGCTCGGCCTGATGCTCGGTCACCAGCGCGTCGATCACCTCGTCGAGCGCCGGCCCGGCCATGACCTCCTCCAGCTTGTAGAGGGTCAGGTTGATGCGGTGGTCGGTGACGCGCCCCTGCGGGAAATTGTAGGTGCGGATGCGTTCCGAGCGGTCGCCGGAGCCGACCTGCGCCTTGCGGTCGGCCGCCCGCGCCGAATCCTTGGCGGTGCGCTCGGCGTCGAACAGTTTCGCCCGCAGGAGGGCCATGGCGCGGGCGCGGTTCTTGTGCTGCGAGCGCTCCTCCTGGACGAACACCACCACGCCGGTCGGAAGGTGGGTGATGCGGATCGCCGATTCTGTCTTGTTGACGTGCTGGCCGCCCGCGCCCTGCGCCCGCATGGTGTCGATCTTCAGGTCGGCCTCGTTGACGACGACGTCGACCTCCTCCGCCTCCGGCAGTACGGCGACGGTGGCGGCGGAGGTGTGGATGCGCCCCTGCGTCTCGGTATCGGGCACGCGCTGGACGCGGTGGGCCCCGCTCTCGAACTTGAGCCGCGAGAATACGGAGCGGCCCTTCACCTCGGCGACGACCTCGCGATAGCCGCCGACGGTGCCCTCGCTCTCCGAGATCACCTCGACGCGCCAGCCCTTCGACTCGGCGTATTTCGCGTACATGCGAAAGAGGTCGCCCGCGAACAGGGCTGCCTCGTCGCCGCCGGTGCCGGCGCGGATTTCGAGGATCGCGCTCTTCTCGTCGGCCGCGTCCTTGGGCAGCAGCATCAGCTGCAGGGCGCGGTGGGCCTCCTCCAGCGCAGCTTCCGCCTCGGGCTTCTCTTCCGCCGCCAGCGCGCGCATCTCGGGATCCCCGCCGGGCTCGTCGATCAGCGCCCGGATGCCGGCGAGGTTCGCCTCCGCCGCGCGATAGTGGCGGATCGCGGCGACGACGCCGTCGAGCTCCGACAATTCGCGGGAGAGCTGCACGATGCTCTCGGCATCGGCCGAGCCGTCGGCGAGCTGCGCCGTGACGAACTCGTGCCGCGCCAGGATGGCGTCGAGGCGATCGGGAGGAATGGGGGTCATCGCCCTGAATATACTCGCGACGGAACTGATAGTTGAGGAAAGAGTGCGAAGATCCGGACCGGCCGGACGGCGCGTCAGATGGGCACGCCGTTGGCCTTCGCGTAAGCCGCCAGCGCGGGCCGGACCGAGGCGCCGTCGGTCACCCTGGCCAGCTCGGTCTCGATCAGCTGCGCGACCTCGCCGGCATGGGCGGAGAGGACCATCGCCTTGACCGGGCCGATGGCGGCCGGAGACATCGAGAACTCGCGAAACCCGAGGCCGATCAGCGCCAGCGCCTCCAGCGGCCGCCCGCCGATCTCGCCGCAGACCGTGGCGGGGCAGCCCTGCGCGGCGGCGCGCTCGGCGATCAGGCGGAAGGCGCGCATCGCCGCCCCGCAGAGGGGATCGAAGCGGTTGGCCACGCGCCGGTTCTCGCGATCGACCGCGAACAGGAACTGCATCAGGTCGTTGGAGCCGACCGACAGGAAGTCCGCCTCGCGGGCGATCTCGTCGATCTGGAACAGGAGCGAGGGCACCTCGACCATCGCGCCGAGGCGGCAATCGCTCGGCAGAACGTAGCCGTGGCGACGCAGATGCGCCTTCTCGCGCTCGACGATGGCGCGGGCGCGGACGAATTCCTCGACGGTGGCGACCATCGGGAACATGATCTTGATCGGCCGCCCGGCCGCCGCCTTGAGGAGCGCGCGCAGCTGCACCCGCAGCAGCGCCGGCCGGTCGAGGCCGATGCGGATCGCCCGCCAGCCCAGCGCCGGGTTCTCCTCCTCCAGGGCCGGCATGTAGGGGAGGATCTTGTCGCCGCCGATATCGAGGGTGCGGATCGTGACCGGCAGGTCGCCGGTCGCCGCGTAGACCGCCTCGTAGAGCGTCTGCTGCTCGGCCGCCGAGGGCATCCGCTCGGCGATCATGAATTGCAGCTCGGTGCGGAACAGGCCGACGCCTTCCGCCCCGGTCTCGTTCAGATGGGTGAGATCGACCAGCAGGCCGGCATTGAGGTGCAGGCCGATCTTCACGCCGTCCTTCGTGACGGCGGGCACCTCGCGTAGCGCCCGGTACTGCTCCTGACGCCGGGCGCGCAGGCGCACCATCTCGGCGTAGGAGGCCTCGACCTCGGGGGTCGGCCGGATCTGGACCTCGCCGGAGAGACCGTCGACGATGATCGCGTCGCCCGAGTCGCACAGACCCGTCGCATTGGCGATCTCGCCGACCGCCGGGATGCCGAGGGCGCGGGCGACGATGGCGATGTGGCTCGTCGGCCCGCCCTCCTCCAGCACCACGCCGCGCAGCCGCGCCCGGTCGTAGTCGAGGAGCGCCGCCGGCCCCATGGAGCGCGCCACCAGGATCGCGTTCTCCGGCAGGCCGTCGCCCCCGCGTCCTTCCTGGCCGACGAGGCGGCGCAGCAGGCGGTTGGCGAGGTCGTCGAGATCGTGCAGGCGGTCGCGGAGATACGGATCGCTCTGGCGCAGCATCCGGGCGCGGTTGTCGGACTGCACCCGCTCGACCGCGGCCTCCGCCGTCAGGCCCGACTGGACCGCCTCGCGCATCCGCCGCAGCCAGCCCTTGTCGTGGGCGAACATCCGGACCGTCTCGAGGATCTCGCGGGATTCGCCCGAGCCGATCCCGTCGCCGCGCTCGACCAGCTCGTCGATCGCCGAGCGCACGTCCTCGATCGCCTCTTCTAGGCGCTCGACCTCGCGCTCGACGTTCTCGGCGATCAGCGTCTTCACGACGATGCGCGGCTCGTGCAGCACCACGTGGCCGAGGCCGATCCCGTCGGCCAGCGCCACGCCGCGCTGGCTCACCGGGCGCCGCGCCGCGGTGCCGGCGCCGGGCGACAGTGCCTGGAGCTCGCCCGAGGCGATCAGCTCGGCCAGCACCATGGCGGTGGTCTGGAGCGCCTCGATCTCCTCCTCGGAATAGACCCGGTAGGTCTTGTTCTGGACCACCAGCACGCCGAGCGTATTTCCGGCGCGCAGCAGCGGCACGCCGAGGAAGGCGTGGTAGATCTCCTCGCCCGTCTCCGGGCGATACGAGAACGAGGGGTGCGACTGCGCGTCGGAGAGCGCCAGCGGCTCGGCGGTCTTGGCGATCAGGCCGACGAGGCCCTCGTCGGCGCGCATGCGGGTGATGTGGACCGCGTCGCGGTTCAGACCTTCGGTTGCAAACAGTTCGAGGGTGTTGTCATCGCGCACCACGTAGACCGAGCACACCTCGGCGATCACGTTCGCCGCGATGAGGACGACGATCCGGTCGAGGCGCTGCTGCGGACTGACCGGCTCCGCCATGGCTTCGCGGAGCCGGCGCAGCAGCAGGCGCGGGCCTCCGGGCGCAGCGGGCATCGTGTCGTCAATCCGGGTCGGCCGGCGCAACCCTGGCTTGTGAGCCGAAGGGCCGGCGCCGACGGGAACGGTCAGGCCTGGTCGAGGCCGTATAGCGAGTGGAGCGTGCGAACGGCAAGCTCCGTGTAGGCGGCGTCGATCAACACCGAGAACTTGATCTCGGAGGTCGTGATCGCGCGAATGTTGATACCCTTCTGCGCCAGCGCCCGGAAGGCTTTGGCTGCAACGCCCGCATGCGAGCGCATGCCGACGCCGATCGCCGAGACCTTGACCACGTCGGTGGCACCCTCGATCTGGCCGAACTGGATCGTGTCGCGCTGCGCGTCGAGGATGGCGCGGGAGCGCTCGTACTCGGCCGCCGGCACGGTGAAGGTCATGTCGGTGGTCGATTGATCACCCGACACGGTCTGGATGATCATGTCGACGTTGATGTTGGCATCCGCCAGCGGGCCGAAGATCGCCGCGGCGATGCCGGGGCTGTCCTTCACGGCGCGCAGGGTGATCTGCGCCTCGTCCTTCGAGAAGGCGATGCCGGTGATGATCTGCTGTTCCACGATTTGGTCCTCGTCGCAGATGAGGGTGCCCGGCCGCGCGGCATCGGGGGGATCGAAGGAGGAACGCACCGTGGTCGGCACCCGGTGCACCATGGCGAGCTCGACGGAGCGCACCTGCAGCACCTTGGCGCCGAGGGACGCCATCTCCAGCATCTCCTCGAAGGTCACGCGCTCCATGCGCTTGGCCTTGGGCACCACGCGGGGATCGGTGGTGTAGACCCCGTCCACGTCGGTGTAGATGTCGCAGCGCTCCGCGCCGATGGCGGCGGCGATGGCCACCGCCGAGGTGTCCGAGCCGCCCCGCCCCAGGGTCGCGATCCGTCCGGTGCCGGCGTTCACGCCCTGGAAGCCGGAGATCACCGCGACTTCGCCGCGGGCGAACCCCTCGTCGAGGTTCTTCGGGTCGATGCCCTCGATCCGGGCCGACCCGTGCGCGTCGGATGTGTGGATCGGGATCTGCCAGCCCTGCCAGGAGCGGGCCTTGATGCCGTCCTTGTTGAGGGCGATGGCGAGGAGCCCCGAGGTGACCTGCTCGCCCGAGGCGACGACCGTGTCGTACTCCGCCGCGCCGTAGAGCGGGTCGGCATCCTTGACCCAGCCGACGAGCTCGTTGGTCTTGCCCGACATCGCCGAGACCACGACCGCGACCTCGTAGCCGGCCGCGACCTCG
Source organism: Methylorubrum podarium (assembly GCF_040270385.1). Classification (NCBI taxonomy): domain Bacteria; kingdom Pseudomonadati; phylum Pseudomonadota; class Alphaproteobacteria; order Hyphomicrobiales; family Methylobacteriaceae; genus Methylorubrum; species Methylorubrum podarium. The sequence continues at coordinate 47,640 of NZ_JBELQE010000022.1, forward strand.
CGGGCGACGTGGCGCGCCACGTTGCGGATGCGGTCGACGTTGGCGACGGAGGTGCCGCCGAATTTCATCACCAAACGGGGCATGTCGCGTCCGGTCTGCTCGTCTCTCACCACGGGGCCGGCCGCGCGGGCCACGCCGCCGGCCAGCAACCGGCACGGAAAACAACACGGCGCGGCTGTACCGGGGATGCGCCCGGCGGGTACAAGGGCCCCCCGGCCGTGTCAATCGGACGGACCGCAGGTTCAAACGATGCGAAAGTGAGCCGGATGACGGGTGCCTCGATCGACCGGGACGAAGTGGCGCGCTTCGACGCCCTGGCGGCGCGCTGGTGGGACGAGCGCGGGCCGATGGCGGTTCTGCACAAGTTCAATCCCGTCCGGGTCGGCTACATCCGCGACGAAGCCTGCCGCATCTTCGACCGCGACCCAACCGCGCCCTTCCCCCTCGACGGCTTGCGCGTGATCGATATCGGCTGCGGCGGCGGCGTGCTGTCGGAGCCGCTCGCCCGCCTCGGTGCGACGGTGACCGGGCTCGATCCGGCACCGGGCAACGTCGCGGCGGCCCGCGCCCACGCGGAGGCCGAGGGGCTGGCCATCGACTACCGCGACGAGACCATCGAGGCGGTGGCCGCGCGCGGCGAGCGCTACGACATCGTGCTCGCCATGGAGGTCGTCGAGCACGTCGCCGACCGCGCCGGGTTCCTGCGCGCCTGCTGCACGACGGTGAAGCCGGGCGGGCTCCTGTTCGCCGCCACCATCAACCGGACGATGCGCTCCTTCGCGCTGGCCATCGTCGGCGCCGAGTACATCCTGCGCTGGCTGCCGCGGGGGACCCACGACTGGGAAAAGTTCGTGACGCCGGGAGAATTGTCCGCCGACATCGCGGCGGGCGGCCTCACCGTCACCGACACGACCGGGGTGGTCTACAATCCGCTCACTGATTCCTGGCGGGCGAGCCGCGACACGGGGGTGAACTACATGGTCGCGGCGCACCGCCCCGCCTGAAACGAAGCCGGGCGGCCTTCGTTGAGGAATCTCCACCAGGAACGGAGAGACTCAACCGATGCTCGAGAAGCTGCCGCACGCCGTCGGTGAGGCCCTGGCCGGCCTGCGGGCCGGCGCGGAGAACGCCGCGTTCCACACGGTCGCGGCGGACGCCCCCGCAACGATCCGCGTGACGAGCGAGGCCTTCGCCGACACCGCGCCGATTCCGGCCCGCCACACGGCCGACGGCGAAGGCGTGTCGCCGCCGCTCGCCCTCGCTGGCGTGCCGGAGCATGCGGCGGCACTGGTCCTGTTCGTGGAGGACCCGGACGCGCCCTCTCCTCATCCCCTCGTCCACCTCATCGCCTGGAATCTGCGCCCGGAAGACCAGCGCCTTCCGGAAGGGGCGTTCGCGGGCCCGGCGGGCGAGGGTGCGCGGCACGACCTCGGCCGCAACTCGTTCCTGAAGGACGGCTGGCTGCCGCCGGACCCGCCGACGGGGCACGGACCGCACCACTACCTGTTCCAGGCCTTCGCCCTCGCCCGCCCGGCGGAGCTGCCCGCCTCGCCGGGTCGAAGCGCGCTCCTCGACGCGCTTCGAGGCAACGTGATCGCCAAGGGCCTGCTGACCGGGACCTACGAGCGGGCGTGAGCGTGCCTCACGAAACTCGGGGTCACCGACCGCCTCCCGTCCGACCGCGACGGCGCAACGGGCGTTTCGTGAGAGACGCCGAGCATCTTGCGCTCACCGCGCGCGAGCGGGCATGAGCGCGGGCATCGGCGCCGTCGATCGCGGCGTTGTCTCCCGCGGGCGGGGGAGCCGACGGCGGATTGGACGGCGGGACGGAGGCGGCGCGGAATGAAGGCCCTGATGTGCAGCCGGCTCGGCGGGCCGGAGGATCTCAGCATCGAGGATCTGCCCGATCCGGTGCCGGGCCCCGGCGAGGCGCTGGTGCGGGTGCGGTTCGCGGCGCTGAACTTCTTCGACACCCTCATCATCGCCGGCCGCTATCAGGTGAAGCCCGAACTGCCGTTCTCCCCCGGCGGCGAAGCCTGCGGCGTGATCGAGGCCCTGGGTCCCGGCGCGGAGGGATTGTCCGTCGGCGACCGGGTGATGGTGCATCTCAGCCACGGCACCGCCCGCGAGCGGATCGCGGTGCCGGTCAAGCGCCTCGCGCGGGTGCCGGAGGCCGTCTCCGACGAGGTCGCCGCCGGGCTCTCGATCACCTACGGCACCACGCTCCACGCCCTGTGCGACCGCGCCGCCATCCGGCCGGGCGAGACGCTGGTCGTCCTCGGCGCCTCGGGGGGCGTCGGGCTCGCCGCGGTGGAACTCGGCAAGCTGCTGGGCGCGCGGGTCATCGCCTGCGCCTCCTCGCCCGAGAAGCTCGAAACCGCCCGCGCCCACGGCGCCGACGACCTGATCGACTACAAGGCGGACAACCTGCGCGAGGCGCTGCGGCGCCTCACCGGCGAGCGGGGCGTCGACGTGGTCTACGACGCGGTCGGCGGGGAGCTCGCCGAACCGGCGATGCGCGCGCTGGGCTGGAAGGGCCGCTTCCTCGTGATCGGCTTCGCCGCGGGCGAGATCCCGAAATTCCCCCTCAACGTCATCATGCTCAAGGGCATCGACGTGCAGGGCGTCCACTGGGGCGCCTTCGTCGAGCGCGAGCCGGAGGCGCACGCGGCGAACCAGGCCCGGCTGCTCGCCTGGGCGGCGGAGGGCCGGCTCACCGTGAAGGTGCACGGCACCTATCCGCTCGAAGCCTACGCCGACGCGCTCGGCGTGCTCGTGCGCCGCGAGGCCGTCGGCAAGGTCCTGCTCGACCTGAGAGGCTAGTGCATCGTCCCGAAAGGCGGCCACCGGCTTTCGGACAAAGACGATGCAACATCAAGGATCGAGCGCACCAGCCGATCGGATCGGGTCTATCGGTCGAGGCGCGCCAGCGCGGCGGCGATCCGCGCCGCGCCCGGGCCGTTGCCGGCGGCCACGGCGTGGCGGCGGTCGAGGGCGATGGCGCCGCGGTGGCTCGCATGGGTGATGGCGATGGCGAGCGCGTCGGCCGCGTCGGCGAGCTTGAACTCCGCTTTCGGCAGCAGGAACTTCACCATCGCCTGGATCTGGGTCTTCTCCGCGTGGCCGTTGCCGGCCACCGTCTTCTTCACGAGGTTGGCGGCGTATTCCGCCACCGGCAGCCCGGCGAGGGCGGGCACCAGCAGCGCCACGGCGCGGGCATGGCCGAGCTTGAGCGTGGCCTGCGCGTCCTTGTTGACGAAGGTCTCCTCCACCGAGACCTCGTCGGGCGCGTAGGTCGTGATGATGCGGGTGAGGCCCTCGTGCAGCTCGCGCAGGCGCAGAGCCAGCGGCAGGTCGCCGTCGGAGGTGACGACGCCGCAGGCGAGATAGGACAGCTTGGTGCCCCGCGCCGTGATCAGACCCCAGCCGGTGCGGCGCAGGCCGGGATCGATGCCGAGAATGCGGACGTCCGTGGTCATGGCCTCGGCCTCCTTCAGAGCATCGATCCGCTACGGCACGTAGCGTGAACAAAGCCTTGCCGCAAACCCGCGGCCCGTCTCATCAGGGCGATCGCTTGGCAGCGATCACCCTGGTTCTACGCCGGCCTCAGTCGCCGGCGCCCGCCTCCGCGGGCTCAGGCTTCCGCTCCGCGCGGCGCTCTTCGCGCCGCGAAGCCGCTCGAGCGGCTTCGAGCGATGGCCCCGCCCGTCTCGCCGACGCCTATTGCAGCTTGAACTCGCCCTCCAGCCGGAGCGCCACCTCGTCGCCGAGGAGCGGCAGGAAGGCGTTCACGCCGAACTCGGAGCGCTTGATCACCGTCCAGCCGTCGAAGCCCACGGAGTAGATCTTGTCGACAGGGTTGACGCCCGCCTGGTTGAAGGTGGCGTCGAACGAGACCGGCTTCGACACGCCGCGCAGGGTCAGCGTCCCGTTGACGCGGGCGGTGGTCGGACCCGTCGGCTCGATCGACTGGCTCACGAAGGTCGCCTCGGGAAACTTCTCCACGTCGAGGAAGTCCGGCGTCTTGAGATGCGCGTTGAGCCGGTCGTTCAGCCCGTTGGCGCTGCCGGTGCCGATCTTGACGGACAGCGTGCTCTTGCCCGGCTCGGCGGGATCGAGGACGAGGTCGCCCGAGACCTCCGTGAACTGGCCGTAATAGGTCGAGAAACCGAGATGGCTGATCGACCACGTGATCTTGCCGTGGGCGGGATCGAGCCGATAGCGCCCGGCCTTCACCTGTTTCGGGTCCTTGGTCAGGGCCGGGGCGGCCTCCTGGGCCTGGGGCGCGCCGGGCATGGCGAGGGCGAAACCCGCCAGCAGGAGGGCGGCGAGGGCGAGCGTGCGCTTCATGCGGTGACCTTGTCGGTTGTGCCGCCAAGACGGATATGGCCTTAGGCCAAGCGCGGCAACGGACCCTTCGAGGATCGACGGTTTCATATGATCGGCAAGCTCAAGGGGATCGTCGATTCCTACGGCGAGGATTTCGTGATCCTCGACGTGAACGGCGTCGGCTACGTCGTCCACTGCTCCGCCCGCACCCTGCAGCGCCTGCCGAAGCCCGGCGAGGCCACGGATCTCGCCATCGAGACGCATGTGCGCGAGGACATGATCCGTCTCTACGGATTCCGCTCCGATGCCGAGCGGGAGTGGTTCCGCCTGCTCCAGACGGTGCAGGGGGTCGGCACCCGCGTGGCGCTCGGTGTTCTTTCAGTGCTGGAGCCGGCCGACCTCGCGACCGCCATCGCCACCGGCGACAAGGGCGCCGTCGCCCGCGCCCCCGGCGTTGGGCCGCGGCTCGCCGCCCGCCTCGTCGCGGAACTGAAGGACAAGGCGCCCGCCTTCGCCCCCGTCGATCCGGCGCTGATCGCTCTCACCGGCGCCGTCGAGGACAGGACGGCGCCGCAGCCGGTCGCGGACGCGATCTCGGCGCTGGTCAATCTCGGTTATCCCCAGGTTCAGGCCTCGGCCGCCATCGCCACCGCCCTGAAGGGCTTGGGCGAGGAGGCCGACACCGTGGAGGCCAAGACCCTGATCCGGCTCGGGCTGCGGGAGCTCGCGCGGTAGGGCATCCTCCCGAAAGGTGACTGGCCTTCCGAGAAAGACGATGCTCAAGGTCGTCGCACGGCCCTGCTCAGGCGCCCTCGTCGAAGGGCGGCGGCTGCAGGCGCTGCCAGGCGGAGGCGATCCGCTCCGGCTTCACCTGAAGCGCCTCGGCGCAGGCGAGCAGCGACGATTCGTCGCCCATCACATGGTCGAGAACGGCGCCGAGAAAGCCGGGATCGTGCAGGCTCTCGCGCAGCGTTCCGGGCTCCAGGCCGCTCGCGGCGACGAACCGGAACAACCGGTCCTCGTCGGCGGCGAGCCACCCCAGCACTTCGATGGCGAGACGTTCGCTCCCGCCATCACTATGATCAAGTTTGCGTTTCATCAACGAGTGGCAGTTTAAGAGAGTACGAGGGGCCGGGCCACGGGGTGGAACGCCATCGCGACCGCGCCGGAGCAGGTCATGAAGAAAACCGTTCTCATCGTTGAAGACAACGAGCTGAACATGAAGCTCTTCAACGATCTGCTGGAGGCGCACGGCTACGCGACCCTCAAGACCGCCAACGGTATCGAGGCGATTGAACTCGCGCGCGCCCACCACCCAGACTTGATTCTGATGGACATCCAGCTTCCCGAAGTGTCGGGCCTGGAAGTGACCAAATGGCTCAAGGACGACGACGACCTCCGTAACATTCCCGTGATCGCCATCACCGCCTTTGCAATGAAAGGCGACGAGGAACGCATTCGTGAAGGCGGCTGCGAGGCATATTTGTCCAAGCCGATCTCGGTTGCCAAGTTTTTGGCAACGGTCCGCAGGTACATTGGCGATGACGGCGCTCCCTGAGATCTCCTCGGACTGAACGCCGTCGCGGTCGTCAAGGCCGCGCATCGGAGGAACGATGTCCGCTCGCGTCCTGATCGTGGATGATCTCTACCCCAACGTACGGCTGCTCGAGACAAAACTGTCGCTCGAATATTTCGACGTTGTCGTGGCGATGAACGGGCCCGATGCCCTGACGATCTGCGAGAACGGAGCGTGCGACATCGTGCTCCTCGACGTGATGATGCCGGGCATGGACGGGTTCGAGGTCTGCCGCCGCCTCAAGTCCAATCCCGCCACCGCCCACCTGCCGGTGGTGATCGTGACCGCCCTCGACCAGCCCGCCGACCGTCTGCGGGGCCTGGATGCCGGGGCCGACGACTTCCTGACCAAACCCATCGACGACACCGCGCTGATGACGCGGGTGCGCAGCCTCGTGCGGCTGAAGGCAGTGACGGACGAGCTGCGCTCCCGCGCCCTCGCGACGCGCGAGATCGGCGGCCCCGATCCCCTGGTTCTCGCCGCCGCCGACACCGGCGAGGGCGCGCGCATCCTCCTCGTGGAGGATCGTCCGAGCGCCATCGACCGCATCGGCACCGCCCTGTCCCAGCACCATCACGTCACCGTCGAGACCGATCCCCACCGTGCCCTGGTGCGGGCGCCCGAGGAAGGGTTCGACCTCGCCCTGGTGAGCCTGGACCTCGAAGGGTTCGACGGCCTGCGCTTGTGCAGCCAGCTCCGCTCGCTGGAGCGGACCCGCAACATGGCGCTGATCATGATCGGCGAGATGCACGAGAAGGCCCGCATCACCCGCGGTCTCGATTTCGGCGTCAACGACTACCTGCTGCGCCCGGTCGACCGCAACGAGCTGATCGCACGGGTGCGCACCCAGGTGCGGCGGCGCCGCTTCTCGGAGACCCTGCGCGGGGCGCTCCAGGCCTCGATGGAACTCGCGATCACCGACGACCTGACCGGCCTGCACAACCGGCGCTACCTCGACCGGCATCTCGGTCCGGTCTTCGGCGAGGCGGCGCTGCACCAGAAGGGCCTCGCCTGCCTGCTCCTCGACATCGACCGATTCAAGCTGATCAACGACACCTACGGCCACGAGGCCGGCGACGAGGTGCTGCGCGCCTTCGCCGAGCGCATCCGCCAGTACGTGCGGCCGATGGATATCCTCGCCCGCTACGGCGGCGAGGAGATCGTGATGGTGGTGCCCGGCGCCGAACTGCCCGACGCCCGCGCCATCGCCGAGCGCATCCGCGAGCGGATCGAGGCGACGCCCTTCGCCATCGACGGCGGCACCCGCGACATCGGCGTGACCGTCTCGGTCGGAGTCTCCGTGCGGCGCCCGACCGATTCCGGCCCGGCCGACCTGCTCAAGCGCGCCGACACCGCCCTCTACCGCGCCAAGTCCTTCGGCCGGAACCGGGTCGAGGCGGCGGCGGCGTAATCACGTCAGTCCGTCCGGCTCGGGAACCGGGGTCTCGGCTGCGACCGCCGCCGGCGGGAACAGGCCGAGCAGCCGCGCGACCTCGTCGCCCTCCGCCCCGCCGAGAAGGTCGGCCAGGGTGTAGTGGTCCAGCACCGCCAGGAACGCCGCCAGCGCCTCCCCCAGCGCCCGCCGCAGGCGACAGGGCGCGGTGATCGCGCAGGACGCGCCGGAGAAGCACTCGACCAGCGCGAGATCGTCCTCCGTCGCCCGGACCACGGCGCCGACCACGATCTCGGCGGGCGGCTTGGCGAGGCGCAGGCCCCCGCCCCGTCCCCGGATCGTCCGGATCAGCCCGAGCCGACCGAGCTGGTGCACCACCTTCGTGAGATGGCTCTCCGAAATTCCGTAGGCCCGCGCGATCTCGGCGATCGAGCTCTGCTGCGGCTCGCGCAGGCCGACATAGATGAGGGTGCGCAGGGCGTAGTCCGTGTAGCGGGTCAGGCGCATGACGGGTCCGAACGGGCTTTAAGGTACATTTCGATTGCATCTTTTAAAGCGGCACAGCAAAAAGGTGCACGTCGCATGAATCTTTGGATGTGCCCATGCCCACGCCGCTCTCGCCCGAGACCATCGCCGTCGTCAAAGCCACCGTTCCGGCCCTCGAGAGCCACGGGCTCACCATTACCCGGCGCATGTACGAGCGCCTGTTCGAGAACGCCGAGATCCGCGACCTCTTCAACCAGTCGCATCACGGCGAGACCGGCTCGCAGCCGAAGGCGCTGGCCCTCGCCGTTCTGGCCTATGCCCGCAACATCGACAATCTCGGCGCGCTGACGGGCGCCGTGGAGCGCATCGCCCAGAAGCACGTCGCGCTCAACATCCTGCCGGAACACTATCCTCACGTCGCCGACGCCCTGCTCGCGGCGATCCGGGACGTGCTGGGCGAGGCGGCGACGCCCGCGATCCTCGCGGCCTGGGGCGAGGCGTACTGGTTCCTGGCGGAGCTCCTGATCGGCCGGGAGGCGACGATCTACCGGGATCTGGCAGCGCGCGTCGGCGGCTGGAACGGCTGGCGCGACTTCGTGGTCGAGAGCGTCACCCCGGAGAGCGAGACGATCCGCTCCTTCGTGCTGGTCCCCGCCGACGGCGGTCCGGTGATGCGGCACGAGCCGGGGCAGTATCTCGGTTTCCTCATCGACCTGCCGGGCCGGGGCGTGCTGAAGCGGAACTACTCGATCTCCTGCGCTCCCAACGCGCGCGCCTACCGCATCACCGTGAAGCGCGAGGCGGCAGCCGACCATCCGGCGGGTCTGGTCTCGAACTGGCTGCACGCCGAGGCGCGGGCCGGAACCGTGCTGAAGGTCGCCGCGCCCGCGGGCGATTTCTTCCTCGATCGGGCGAGCGCCGAGCCGGTGGTCCTGGTCAGCGGCGGCGTCGGCCTGACCCCGATGGTCAGCATGCTGGAGAGCCTCGCGGCGGAGGCGCCCGAGCGCCCGGCATGGTTCGTCCACGGCGCCCTGAACGGGCGGGTCCACGCCATGCGCGACCACGTGCGCGGTCTCGTCGCGAGCGGCCAATCGCTGTCGGCCCGCACCTTCTACGCGGCGCCGGAGCCGCAGGACCGGCCTGGCGAGCACTACGACGAGGCGGGGCTGATCACGGCGGACTGGCTCGTCGCGAACACGCCGTCCGAGCGCGCGACCTACTATCTGTGCGGACCGAAACCCTTCCTGGCCGCCCTGGCGAACGGCCTCGCCCGCGCCGGAATCCCGGCGGAGCGGGTCCGGTTCGAGTTCTTCGGCCCGGCCGACACGCTCCTCGAAGAGTCGTCGAAGCAGGCGGCCTGAAGCGAACGACGGGGCCGCGCCGGGGGTGGGATCAGCCCGCCCCCGGATCGGTCTCGTCGCCCTGCGGCGGCACGCCCGGCTTGCCGTCGGTCTTCTCGTTGGGGTCCTTGACCGCGTCGGGGGCGCTGTTGGCGGGCTTGTCCTCGTCCCGGCGCTCCCGATCCTTCGCGCGGTCGTCGCCGTCCTGCCTGTCCATTATCTCGCTCCCTCAGGATTTCGGAACCGGGCCGGGGCCGCTCAGAATCTGTTGGCTCAGGATCTTTTGGCCCTCTCCGGCTCGCCCGCGACGGGTTCGCCCTCGCGCGGACCGGCCGCCGCCTTGCGGTCGGAATGGCCGCCGGACGAGCCGCCGAGCGCCGGCGGGGCACGCCCCGCCGCGTCGCCTCGCTGACCGCCCTCGCCCCACTCGCCGCGCCGCTCGGCATCCGAGCGCCCGCCCGTCCCCTGGCCGGTGATCGCCGCCTGTTCAGGGGTCTGATGCCCGCCGCCCGCCGGATGCGGGCCGGGCGAGCCGACGGCCTCGTCGGGCTTGCGGGTGCCGGTGTTGCTCAGGTCCTCGTCGGGCCGGTTCTCATTCCCCATCACGCCCTCCGTGGCGCGGGGCCTCCTCCTGGCCGACGGCGGCGGTGGCGCGCTCGATCGCCTCCTGCGCCGTCGCGTCGGGCTCGGAGCGCGAGGACGGATCGGAGATCCGGCGCAGGTTGTCCGGGGGCGTTTCGGCCTCGGTCTGGTCCGTCGCATCCTGCCGCTCCGTGCCGGATGCGATGCGCGCGGTCTCGGCCGTCCCATCCGGATTACCCTTCAGGTCCGCCTGCGTCCGCGAGGGCACGCCCACGTCGAGCGGGGAATCGCTGCCGACATCCTGGCCATTGCGGTCCGCGTAGGCGTCGAACGCCTTGAGCGACGGCCGGTCGGGGGAAGTCTCCGTCATCATCATCCTCCAGATCTGACCGGGACAACCGTCCGGGACCGGAGGAGTTGCGGTGCGGGTCCGTCGCGGACCCGCACCGCCCTTGCGATTTAGCCGATGCCCTCGAACAGCACCGAGGAGATGTAGCGCTCGGCGAACGAGCAGGCGACGGTGACGATGCGCTTGCCCTGGAATTCGGGACGGCCCGCCAGTTCCAGCGCCGCCGCGACGTTGCCGCCGGTCGAGATGCCGCCGGGAATGCCCTCGAACTTGGCGAGATCCCGCGCGGTGTCGATCGCCTGCTGGTTCGACACCTTGAGGACGCCATCGAGGATGTCGGTGTGCAGGTTGTCGGGGATGAAGCCCGCGCCGATGCCCTGGATCTTGTGCGGGCCGGGCTGGCCGCCGGAGATCACCGGGCTGTCCACCGGCTCCACCGCGAACACCTTGAGGTGGGGCAGACGGGGCTTCAGCACCTCGCCGACGCCGGTCACCGTGCCGCCGGTGCCGACACCCGCCACGAAGGCGTCGAGCTGACCCTGCGTGTCGTTCCAGATTTCCTCCGCGGTGGTCTTGCGGTGGATCTCGGGGTTGGCCGGGTTCGAGAATTGCTGCGGCATCACCGCGCCGTCGATCTCGCGCAGCAGCTCCTCGGCGCGGGCGATCGCGCCCTTCATGCCCTGCGGGCCGGGGGTCAGTTCGAGCTGCGCGCCGAGGAAGGCGAGCATCTTGCGCCGCTCCAGCGACATCGTCTCCGGCATGACCAGGATCAGACGGTAGCCGCGGGCGGCGGCGACGAAGGCCAGCGCGATGCCGGTGTTGCCCGAGGTCGGCTCGACCAGCGTGCCGCCGGGCTTGAGCCGGCCGGAGGCTTCGAGCGCGTCGATCATGTTGACGCCGATGCGGTCCTTCACGCTCGAGATCGGGTTGAAGAACTCGAGCTTGAGCAGGATCTCGGCATCGACGCCCCGCTCCTTGGTGAGCCGGTTGAGGCGCACGAGCGGCGTGTTGCCGATGGTCTCGGTGATCGAGCCGTAGACGCGGCCATGTCCGGGCTTCCGGGCTTCCGGGGTCGAGGTGTCTGTCATCGTCTGTCCGCTCCCTGAGCGCTCCCGGGCCGAAACGGCGGCCGGCGCGGGAGCACGCGCCAACACGAAAGGCTTTCACATCGGCCCGGAGGACCGTGGCCGGGATCGAAGAAAGCCGATGCGAAACCAGAAACTTAGCGCTCCCGCCGAAACGGGGGGCGCTGGCGGCGACGCGTAGCCGATTTCGCAAGCTCCGTCGAGCTTCTCAGCCCGCGGATACCGGCCTTTACACGGAGAGCGCGCGGTTGAGCTTGCGCGGAGAATTTTATTTTATTTTTTCGCGCCCGGACGACAGTATTGTCATCCGCGATGCGCCGGATGGACGACGCCGTAACCATCGGTCACTGCGGCTCAGACCGCGAACAAGCGGGCCGCGAGAATCAGGATCGTGATGCCGGTGCAGGTCGCGAGGGCGGCCACGGTCGCGGCCCCTTCATGGTAGGCGCGGAGGAAGTCGTAGCGCGTCGCGGCGGAGGCCGCCGGCCGCACCCTCGGGACGACGCGCTGGTGAACCCGGCCGATCCGCATTCCGTCTCTCCGCCTGATCGGCCGCGCGGGGCGCGACCGAGGCGTGCGAGGAAACGGCTGGTAAGCCTGACGGAGGGTGAATCCCGACCTCCGTCCGCGAATCGTCGTCAACGGGGTCTTAACGGGAGGCGCGCCGTGCGGCTGCACCGGCTCATGCGCGAGGCCGGTGCGCCGTCCCGGAACGCCGCGTCACAGGGCGCGGTCGAAGCGCAGCTCGCCGTTCTGGCTGCGGATCACGAGCTGCGAGCCGTCGAGATCCCACTTGCCCGCCGTGCGCAGGGCGATGAGGAAGGCCTGCTCGGAGGCCGCCAGCGCCTTGTCGCAGGTCTTTTTGGTGAGCGCCAAGGGACCGACCGCGAGGTGCTGCTCTCGCAGGGGGAAGGCGGTGGCGGTGAAGGTGTTGCAGCCGCCGTAGCCGCGGGCGCGATACTGCGTGTCGATGATGAAGCTCGGACGGTCCGCGCCGGTGAACGGCTTGCCGTTCATGCTGACGGCGGTCCACATCGAGCCGAGGGGAAAGATCTTCTCCTGCGGCTTCGCGCCGGGGACGTATTGCGGCTTCTTCTCCGGCTGCTTGCCCGCGCCGAAGCCGGACGGATTGCCGCCCATTCCCATCTGCGCCGTGGCCGGCGCGGCCGCGAACGCGGCAGCCGCGCAGACCAGCGCGGCGGTCAGCATCCTGTTCATCGTTCAGCCCCCTTTCTGCTCGGCTGCCTCACCCCGAAGCCCCGCTCGACCGCATCGTCGGCCGGACGGTGAGCGGACACGGCTCTCGACTCGTCGCCCATGGCGGCGCGCCGGCTCCGAATCGTTCGGGCCGCGCACCCGGTCCAGGCATCGCATTCTGGGCGCTAGGGGGAATCGACACAGATTCAAGCACAATTATGGTCAGGACCCATCCGGGATCCGGTTCGACGGCGATCCTGTCCCTTTCCAGGCGCCGCAGACCTTGTGCGCCAGGACGCCGCCATGAGCGAGCCGGCCGCTCGAGCGAAATGCCGTTTCGCACAAGCTTTGCCGAAACGAACCGGCCTTTCGGAGGGTTGATGGGGCAGCCGCGCGTTGCCGCGCCGGGTGGCGCAGAGCGGGGCGGCACGGAACGCGTGCGGCGAAGGCTGAGGAGAGCGGATTGACCGGATCGGATGAAGGCGTGTCGAGCGGAGCCTCTCCCAACACGATGAATGCCGCCCAGTGCCGGGGCGCCCGCGGTCTGCTCGGCTGGTCGGAAGTGGAGCTCGCCCGCCGCTCGGGGCTGGACGAGGGTTTCGTGAAGGGGTTCGAGGCCGGCACGGGCGATCCCGCCTCGGGCCAGATCGAGGCCTTGCGCAGCGCCCTGATGCAGGCGGGCGTGGTCTTCACCGACGGCGCGACGCCGGGCGTGCGGCTCTCCGCGCAGCAGCGCGGCGGCGACGAGGGCACCCGGCTCGATCAGCTCACCACCGAGAACGACCGCTGAGGGCGAGCCTCACCCCGTCGCCAGGGCCTTGAGGTCGAAGCCCGGATCGGCGGCCTGCTCCGGCGACAGCGACTTGGCCGCAGCCAGAAGGCGGCGCGCGGCCATGTGGTCGGCGGGGCGGTCGACCGATTCGACGGCGCTGAGGCGTCCCTCGCGGAAGCGGAACACCGAGAAGCCCGCACCCGTCGGGCGCAGGACGCTCGCGTCGCCCGGCGCGGCGAGCCCGGCGATCTGCAGCTTGCGCGGGCCCTGATCGCTCCAGAACCACGGCACTGCATCGTAGGCGGCGGGCCGGCCGGTGAGACGGGCGGCGAGGCAGCGGCCCTGATCGACCGCGTTCTGCACCGATTCGATCCGCACCCGGTCGCCGCCGGGCATTCCGGCCGCGAAGCGGCTGGGGAAGCGCACGCAGTCGCCGATGGCCGAGACCGCCGGATCGCTCGTCGCCAGGAAGGCGTCGACCTCGATTCCGTCCCGCACCGCGAGTCCGGCCTCAGCCGCGAGTTCCTGGTTCGGCACCACGCCGATGCCGACGACGACGAGGTCGGCGGGCAGGCTCTGCCCGTCGACGGTGCGGATCGCGGCGGCCCGTCCCCCCTCGCCCTCGATGGCGGTGACGCCCGCCCCGAACAGGAAGCGGACGCCGGCCTCCTCGTGGAAGGCGCGGAACGCCTGCGACGTCTCCGGCGAGACCGCCCGTGCCATCACGCGCTCGGCCGCCTCGATCACGGTGACGGACAGGCCGCGGGCGGCGCAGACCGCCGCGAATTCGAGGCCGATGAAACCCGCTCCCACCACGACGATGTGGCGGACGCCCTCGATCGCGCCGCGCAGGGCGTCGGCGTCGTCGATCGAGCGGAGCTGGCGCACGCCCGCGAGGTCGGCCCCCGGCACCGGCAGGGCTCGGTTGCGGGTGCCGGTGGCGAGGATGAGGTGGTCGTAGGCGAGGCGCTCGCCGTCCGAGAGCCGCACGTGGCGGTCCTCGCGGTCGATCGCCGTCACCCGCGTCCCGGACAGGTGGTCGATGCGGTGCTCGGAAAAGAAGCTCTCCTGCCGCAGCAGGAGACCGCGGGCGTCGGTCTTGCCGGCGAGATAGGCCTTCGACAAAGGCGGGCGCTGATAGGGGAGCGCGGCCTCCTCGCCGACCAAGGTGAGGCGCCCGGCGAACCCCGCCTCCCGCAGCGAGGCGGCGGCCTGGAAGCCGGCCTGCCCCGCCCCGACGATGACGACGGCGTCCATCGGCCCGCTCACTCGCCCGCCTCGGCCGGACTGCGGATCGCCCTGGGGGCCTGCACGGTCCCGTCCCCTTCCGCGAAAAAGCCGCCGGGGATGGTCGGCAGGAAGCGGCGCCCCTCCTGCGTGAGGTAGTCCCAGAAGGCGTCGGAGGCGGGACCGAGCACCTTGTCGGCGCGGCGCACGACGTACCAGTCCCGCCGGATCGGCAGGCCCTCGACGTCGAGGAGGACGAGGCGCCCGCTCTCCAGCTCCGCCGCCACCGAGTGGCCGGACAGGAGCGCGATGCCGAGCCCCGCCATCACCGCCTGCTTCAGCGTCTCGTTCGAGCCCGAATCGATCCCGAGCTTGGCCCGGCGGATCATCACGCCGCTCATGAACTCCTCGAAGACCGAGCGCGTGCCCGAGCCCTCCTCGCGCACCAGGAAGGATTCCTCGGCCAGATCCGCCCGCGTCAGGCCGCGCCGCCCGGCCATCGGATGGTCGGGGGCGGCGATCAGCACCAGCGGATGCGGCCCGAAGGTCTCCGCCTCGATGGCGAAGTCCCGCGGCGGGCGGCCCATGATCGCGAAATCGATGTCGTAGTTGCGCAGGGCCTCGATCGTGTCCTGGCGGTTGCCGACGGTGAGCGAGATCTCGACCTTCGGGTGGCTCTCCATGAAGCCGGCAATGACGAGCGGCGCGAAATACTTCGCCGTCGACACCACACCGAGGCCGACCCGGCCGCCGCCGCCGCCCTTCAGGGTGCGCAGGCGGTCGGTGCAGGTTTCCAGCACGGTGTTGATGCTGTTGATCGCCCACAGCATCTCGCGGCCGGCATCCGTCGGCTTGAGGCCGGTCGGCGTGCGGTCGAACAGGAGGAGGCCCGCCTCCTCCTCCAACTGGCGGATGCGCGCGTAGAGCGCGGCGGAGGTGACGTTCAGCTCCTGCGCGGCCCGCGTCATGGTGCCGAGCCGCGCCACCGCGGCCACCGCCTGAAGCTGCTTGAGCGAGAGATTGCGCATGCCTCGTTTTTAGTTTTTTTGCGGGGCACCACAAGTTTTTTTAGAAAACCTTCGACAGCTCTCCCCTGCCGTCTGGCGCTGCCGCCTCGCCACAGCGTATCATAGGCCGTGACGGGCCTGCACGCCTCCGCGCGCGCATGGCCGCCAAGAACGCCGCGCAGGCCCTGAAAGTCACGCGGCCTCGACGGGAGCGAGCCTTAGAACGATGACGAAGCCGTACGGGTCATCCCTCGACGATCATCTCGACGCCGAGGTTGCGCGGGACGCCTCCCTGGCCGACACCGCCGCCACGATCCGGGCGCTGGCCGCCGCCGCGATCGACGTGAGCGAGACCGTCGGCCGCGGGTCGCTGGCCGGCGACCTCGCCGCCCAGGGCGAGCACAACAGCGACGGCGACGTGCAGAAGGCGCTCGACGTGATCGCCCACAAGCGCTTCATGCAGGCGCTGGAGGAGGCTCCCGTGGCGCAGGTCGCCTCGGAGGAGGCCGAGGACGTCGTCGCGCTGAAGCCCGACGCGCCGCTGGCCGTCGCGATCGACCCGCTCGACGGCTCGTCCAATATCGGCGTCGGCATGGTGGTCGGCACCATCTTCGGCATCCGCCCGGTGACGCGGGACCAGGGGAGCGACGATCCGAACGCCTCGTTCCTGACGCCCGGCACGACGCAGACGGCCGCCGGCTTCGTCGTCTACGGCCCGGCCACCACCTTCGTGGTCACGCTCGGCAACGGCACCCGCATCTTCACCCTCGACCGGGCGGCGGGCGTCTTCCGCCTCACCCACGACGCGATGAAGATCGTGCCCAGCGCCAACGAGTACGCGATCAACGCCTCGAACGTCCGGCACTGGGACGGGCCGGTGAAGTCCTTCATCGAGGATTGCCTGCGCGGCACGGAAGGCCCGCGCGACCGCGACTTCAACATGCGCTGGACCGCCGCCCTGGTGGCGGACGCGCAGCGCGTCCTGATCCGCGGCGGCGTGTTCCTGTATCCGGGCGACAACCGGAAGGGCTACGCGCAAGGGCGCCTGCGCCTCCTCTACGAGACCGCCCCCATCGCCTTCCTGATCGAGCAGGCGGGCGGCGCCGCCACCGACGGCCAGAACCGCATCCTGGAGCGGGTCGCCGCCAAGATCCACGAGCGCTCGCCGCTGGTCTTCGGCTCCACCGAGGAGGTCGAGTGCGTGGCCAAGTACTATGACGGGCGCCAGCCCAGCGCCGGCCGCTCACCTCTCTTCGGCCAGCGCGGCCTGATGCGCAGCTAGAGCCTCGGCGCCCCTACGTCAGCAAGCCCGAACCATTCAGCCCATGTCGGCGCGTCATCCCATCATCTCGGTGACCGGCTCCTCGGGGGCCGGGACCACATCCGTCCGCAACACCTTCGAGCAGATCTTCCGCCGGGAGGATGTCAGCGCCGTCTATATCGAGGGCGACGGCTTCCACGCCTTCGACCGCGACACCATGCGCGCGATGATGGCGCACGAGCCGACGCTGAGCCACTTCGCGCCGCGGGCCAACCTGCTGCCGGAGCTGGAGGAGGTGTTCCGCAGCTACAGCGAATCCGGCACCGGCCGCACCCGGCACTACGCCCACGACGACGCGGACGCCGCCCGCTACGGCGTGCCGATGGGCTCCTTCACGCCCTGGGAGCCGTTCCAGCCGGGCTCGGACCTCCTGTTCTACGAGGGCCTGCACGGCTGCGTGGTCGACAACAACGTCGATCTCGCCCGCTATCCCGACCTCAAGATCGGGGTGGTGCCGGTGATCAACCTCGAATGGATCCAGAAGCTGCACCGGGACCGCTCGACCCGGGGCTACTCGACCGAGGCCGTCACCGACGTGATCCTGCGCCGGATGCCGGACTACGTGCAGACGATCTGCCCGCAATTCTCGTGGACGGACATCAACTTCCAGCGGGTGCCGACGGTGGACACCTCGAACCCCTTCATCGCCCGCTGGATCCCGACCGCCGACGAGTCGATGGTGGTGATCCGCTTCAAGGACCCGAAGGGGATCGACTTCTCGTATCTCGTCTCGATGATCCACGACAGCTTCATGAGCCGGGCCAACTCCATCGTCATCCCCGGCGGCAAGCTCGACCTGGCGATGCAGCTCATCCTGACGCCGATCATCATGCAGCTGGTGGAGCGGCGGCGGCGGCTGGCGTGAGCCTTCCGCAGACCGTCACGTCATTGCGAGGCGGAGCCGAAGCAATTCAGGTCGCGCCTCTGGACCGCTTCGCCTTCGCTCGCGACGACGGAGAGGATCACGCCGCTCAGGCGTCCTCGACACCCGCCATCTCGATGGGGGCCACCGCCCCCTGCCCGTCGAGGAACGCGGCGACCGCCCGCGAAAACTCCGGCGTGCGCAGGTAGCCGTAGGACTTGTGCGGGTTCACGCCGCCGCGCGGGCGGCGATAGCCGTTGATCACCGGGCAATCGGTCACGCCGACGCCCGCCGCGTTCGGGGCGTAGGACTCGGCCAGCGTGGTGCCGACGGTCGCCACGTCCTCGCGGTCGCCGAGATTGCTCCAGCGGGCGACGGCGTCCGGCACGCGCAGGCCCCCATGCTCCTCGGCGAGGTGATGCTTGATCTCGGCGAGCCCGAGGGGGGCGCCCATTGTGACGAGGTGCTCGATCCGCGGACAGCGCCCGTCGCGCTCGAGCCGGCGCAGCACGTCGTAGGCGATCAGCGAGCCCATGGAATGGGCGGCGATCAGCAGCGGCCGGCCGGCATGCTGCTCCAGCGCCTCGCGCAGGCGGTCGCGGGCGGCCTCGCGGAAGGCGCGGTCCTCGTAATAGCCCCAGAGATCGTCGAGCCGGTGCTCGATGATGAAATCGTCGAGGACGAGGCGCCCGGTCTTCTCCTGCATCCACTCGACGACGCGGTAGAGGCGGTCGGTCAGGGTCGGGGCGCAGGCGCCGTCGGCGCTCGGGAACGGCCCACTCCCCCGCACGGGGTAGTAGGGCTCCCGGTTGCGATCCTCGGAGAGCGGCGCGTCGTAGCGCAGGTCAGCCCAGTAGACGAACTCGAAGGGCAGCTCGGGCCGATCCGCGCCGAGGTTGCGCCGCAGCCCCTCGCGGATCGCGGCGGCCCACCATGCCTGCTTCTCTTCCTTCGGCGGCTTGTTGGCGAGGCCGTGGATGCCGAGGATGAGCGGGCGGTCCTGCATCGGTCGCGGAGGGGAGCCTTGCGGTTCGTCGTTCGCCGGCTCGGCACCGACATCGCAGGGCATATAGCGCGCGGGTTTCGGCGATCCGCGCGACAAATCGGCAGCCTGCTTCCGCTGCCGGAAATCTTCTCCCCACCGGCGGGCAGGAAGCGGACGAGGGACGGCGCGGCGCCTTACGCGCCCATCTTCTCCACGAGCGCGTCGGAGAGGGCGAAGTTGACGTAGACGTTCTGCACGTCGTCCTGGTCCTCGATCACCTCGACGAGGCGGATCAGCTTCTCGCCGGTCTCGTCATCGACGTCGATGGTGTTCTGCGCCTTCCAGATCAGGCCGGTGCGGCGCGGCTCGCCGAAGCGGGCTTCCAGCGCCTTCGAGACCTCGCCGTAGGCGTCCTGGGCGCAGGTCACTTCGTGGCCGTCGGCATCCGAGCGCACGTCGTCGGCGCCGGCCTCGATGGCGGCCTCCAGCATCGTGTCGGCGTCCGCGACGTCGGCCGGGAAGGCGATCACGCCGACCCGGTCGAACATGAAGGCGACGGCGCCGGTCTCGGCGAGGCTGCCGCCGGACTTGGTGAAGGCCGAGCGCACGTCGGAGGCGGTGCGGTTGCGGTTGTCGGTCTGCGCCTCGACGATCAGCGCGGCGCCGCCGGGGCCGTAGCCCTCGTAGCGGATCTCCTCGTAGTTCTCGCCGTCGTTGCCGGCCGCCTTCTTGATGGCGCGCTCAATGTTGTCCTTGGGCATGTTCTCGGCCCGGGCCGCGAGGATCGCCGCGCGCAGGCGCGGGTTCATCGTGGGGTCCGGCGTGCCGAGCTTGGCCGCCACCGTGATCTCGCGGGCGAGCTTGCTGAACACCTTCGAGCGGACCGCGTCGACGCGGCCCTTGCGGTGCATGATGTTCTTGAACTGGGAATGCCCGGCCATGGCGGGATCGTCTTCTCGTTCGTGCGGGCGGAGGGCTCCTTCCGTGCGGAAGGATCCTCGACGTCGCGCGGGATTGTGTCGGGGGCTCCGCTTATAGGCCGCAGCCGCCCCCCGAGGCAACGCGGCGATCCCGTCGCGAACCGGCCTCACCGGATCGCGTTCCCCCTCGAAGGAAGGATCGTGCCGATGCGCAGAACCGACACCGACCGCGTCGCCCGTCGATCCCGCGGCGGATGGCGGTTCGGCCTCGCCGCGTTGCTGGGCGCCCTCGCCGGCGCGACGCTGTTCCCGCGGCAAGCCCAAGGACGGCGGGAGGGGCGGCGGGCGGGCGGCGCGCCGGACGACCTCAGGGCTGATCCGTCTCCAGCAGGGCCCGGTAGCGCGCCGCCGAGCGGCTGACGACGGCGCTCGCATCCGCCGCGACGTGCAGGCCGAAGGCGCCGTAGAGGCGGGCGAAGGCCAGAGGTTCGAGCCGCGCCGCGATGCGGGCCACCGTGGCGCCGGAGAGCGGCAGCCAGTTCGGGTAGCTCCACAGGAAGGAGACGCTGTTCCGGTCGGCGCCGACCTGCACGATGTCGCCCGTCAGCAGGGCGCCGCGCCCCTCCGCGCCGTCCCGCCAGTGCAGCACGGTGCCGCCGGGGAAATGGCCGCCGAGGCGCAGCAGGGTCAGGCCGGGGGCGAGGGCGCGCTCGTCCTCCTCCCAGAACACCACGCGGTCGTCGGGGCGCATCACCCAATCGCGGTCGCGGGCGTGCAGGTGGACCGGCGCGTCGAAGGCCGCCGCCCAGTCCGGCATCGTGGTGTAGTAATGCGGATGCGAGATCGCGATGCCGGCCAGGCCGCCGAGCGCCTCCACCAGCGCGACCGTCGCCGGATCGAGCAGCGCGAGACAATCCCACAGAAAATTCCCATGGGGCGTCCGCAGCAGGAAGGCGCGCTGGCCGATACAGAAACGGGGCTGGGTCTCGATCTCGAACAGCGCGGGTTCGACCTGCCGCCACGCGTTGGCGTGAGCGGCCGCGAGCGCGTCGGGCGTCGTCCAGTGCTGACCGGAGGCGGGCACGTATTGCCGCTCCTCGTCGCAGATCGGGCAGCGCGCGGGCGGAGTCGGCGCGTCGGGGTAGCTGGTTCCGCAGGTGAGGCAGATGGGGATCGCCACGGGCTCGCCTCCCGCTTCAGCGCTCGGAGCGCTCAGCCGCCGCGGTAGCCTTGGCCGTCCGGAGATCGGCCGCTCTCCGAACCGGCTCCGTCGCGCGAGGGGATCTCCCCGTCCCGCTCGGAGCCCATGTCGCCCGGCTCGGTCGGCGCCGGGGAACGGTGTCCCGGAACCGGCGCGGCGACCGGGCGCTGCTCGAAGGTCCGGGCACTCGGTGTCTCGACGGGGTCGTCGGGTCGGGTCGCGTCGGTCGGGCTCACGGGATGTCTCCGGGTCTTTCCCGGTGAAGAGCCGCGTGATCCGTCCGGTTCCCTGGCGCCGGACAGCCGCGAGGCCTATCGCCGACGGGAGCTGAGAACCCACCTAGCGCAATCCCGGTTCAACGGGCAGAACACGGGCTCTCCCGCAGGCTCCCCCCTCCGACGCGGACAGGTTCACGACGATGCGGCGCTCGCTCTCTCTCCTCCCTCACGCTCTGTGTCTCGGCGCCGCCGTTCTCGGCCTGCCCGTCACCGCGGCCCTGGCCCAGGAACGGCCCTACACCCCGTCGATGACCTGCGCGGCGGTGCAGGCCCTGGTGGCGCGGCAGCGCCGGATCGTGCTCGCAACGAGCCCGAACGCCTACGAGAAGGTCTATTACGAGAGCGGCGAGTGCCGGAACGAGGTGACCGCCCGCCCCGCCTTCGAGCCGACCCTCGACGATCCGTACTGCTTCGCCGGCTATCGGTGCGTCCAGCGCAACAACGGCGAGAACTCGACGCGCTGAGGGCGCGCGTCAGCCCCGCCGCAGCAGCCGCTTGGCCTCGGCTCGGGCGCGGTGCTCGAACCGGGCGAGACGCAGGCGCCGCTCCAGGGAAATCAGGCCGGCGCCCGGCGGCAGGGCGATGATCTCGGCAATCGTCTCGCGCTCGGGGTAAAAACTCTCCAGCGCCGAGCCCGGCATCGTCGCCGAATCGAGCCGGTCGGCGAAGCCGTCCGCATGGACGGCGCGGACGATGGCGTCCTCCAGCACGAGGCCGGGGGCCTGGGCGCGCAGGCTCTCGTCGTAGGCGGTCTTGAGGAGATAGGCGGTCCCGCCGCAGACCAGGGCGAGGCTCGCCGCGACCGTCCGGCCGTCGAGGCGCAGCCAGTCGGCCCGAACGGTCACCGGACCGTTCCCCTGCCGGAACAGGGCGCGGGCGAACGCCTCCGTCTGCGGTCGGCTCCGCAGAGCGGTGCCGGCCTCGCCCTTCCAGCCCGCGGCCTCGACGGCGAGGAAATCCTCCAGCGCCCGCTCCAGCGCCGCCCCTTCCGTCGCGCTCTCGACGGTGAGGTGGCCCGCCTCCTCCAGCCGCCGGCGGCGACGGCGCAGATCCTTGAGGCGGCTCTTATGCGGGTGGCCGGCGAGGAAGGCGTCGTAATCGGCCCGCCGGTCGAGCACCGGACGCTCGAACCGCGCGACGGTGCCGACCTGCCAGCCCGCCCGCGCCATGGCGGCGAGGAGGCCGGCGCCGAGGCGGGCCTCGGTCGCGAGCAGCGGCCAGCGCCAGGGACGCCCGCCGGAGGCGAGCGCGAGGCCCTCGACCAGGGCATCGAGCCGCCCTTCGAGGCCGGGACCGTCCGCGACGAGGGGCGCCGTCGCCGTCACGTAGGGCGAATGGAACGGCTGCGCGACCGTCGCGCCGAGGCCGATGATGTCGGGGCGCAGGGTGAACGGCAGCAGGGCCGTGACCGCGCCCGCCTCGCGGACGACCACCGCCGCGAGGCGGGGATGGCACAGGCCGTGGTCGCGGTGCGCCGCGACGACCGCGCGCGCGTAGAACGGATGCGGTGCGACGGCCCGGACGGCCACGGCGTCCCAGGCCTCCGCGGCGATGGCCGCGACGGGCTCCACGGCCGCTCCGGAAGAGCCGGAGAGAGGGGCGCGCATCATCGAGCGGCACTCCGCCGAGGGAATTCGACGACCGGCGTCGAGAGGCCGTGGAGGGTCCGGGCGCCGAGCGCCAGGGCCAGCCCGCGCAGTGTCTGGGCCAGCGCCACCGCGACCGCCGCCCCGGCGACGCCGAGCCCGGGGATCAGGACGAGGCAGAGCAAGGCGGCGAGCGCCAGCATCGCCAGGGTGATGCCGGCGCAGAGCCGCTCGCCGCCGAGCATGGTCAGCACGTCCTCGGCTGGGCCGAACAGGCTCGCCGCGACGCTGCCGGCGACGAGGATCGCCAGGACCGGCAGGCTGGCGCGGAATCCCTCGCCGAACAGGCCGAGCAGCAGCGGCGACACCGCGAGGATGCCGAGCCCGACCCCCGCCGTGGCGAGGAAGGTCCAGCGCGCCTGGATCCGCACGAGCTGCGCGAGCCCCGCCTCGTCGCCGTGCGCACGGGCGGCGGCGAGGCGCTGGGCGGTCGTGGCCGAGGCCGCGTAGTGCACGAAGGCGACGAATTGCTGGATGCGGGTGGCGGCGAAGTAGAGGCCGACGGCCTCCGGCGGCGCGAGGAAGCCGAGGATCACGACATCGACGAAGCCGAAGGCGCTCGCGGCGAGGTCGCCCGCGGCGATCGGCAGGCAGGCGGTCAGCCAGAGGCGCCAGCGGTAGAGGCGCGGGCCGCGCGGGAGGTGGCGGCGCAGGCGCGCCAGCAGGAGGACGGCCTGTGCGGTCGCGGCGAGGCCGGTCGCGGCCAGCGTGCAGGCGATGGCGGCCCAGGCCTCGGCCGGCGCCCCCGAGAGCACCGCGCCGACCATCGCGGCCATGATCAGGGCCTGTCGCAGCAGGTAGGGCGGCGCGATGGCGAGGAGCGGCCAGCCCTGGCTGCGGGCCACGCCCTCGAGATAATCCTGGAAGGCGAAGAGCGGCACGACCAGCGCCGCGACGAGGATGGGCGTGCCGTAGGGTCCGGCGAGCAGGCCGCCCTGCAGGAAGGCCACGGCGAGGCCGCCGAGCGAGAGGGCGAGCCCGCCGCCGAGGCTCGCCAGCGCCCCGCCGAGCAGGAAGCCGCGCACGCTGTCGAGCCGGCCCGTGGCCTGGTCGGCGGGCAGGAAGCGGCAGGCACCCTGGGACAGGCCGAAGGTGGCGGTATGGCCGAGGATGGCGATCCAGACCCAGACGGTGGCGAAGATCCCGTACTCCGCGCCACCCATCATGCGCGCCATCAGGACCTGCGCCCCGTAGGCGAACCCGGCCGCGCCGATGCGAACCGCGAAGACGGCCAGCGCCGAGACCGCCGCGGCGGCGCGCAGCGACCGAAGTCGGGCCAGGGCTGTGGAGACAGGGGAGGAGGATGCGAGACCGCCCGCGATCACCTTGGTCGCCGTCATGCTGCACCATCCGGAAGGTGCCGTGCGCCGGAATGCCGGCAGGCTCGGCACCTGCCTATCGGCTCGGCATTTCGAAGCGGTAAAGCGGTCCCGGCAAACTGCCTCGTGCCACGCCCGGCCCGGCCACTGTCCACAATCGATCGTCCCGCGCGTCACACATCGCCGCGCGGAAGCATCGGCGCAACACGCTCGCGAAGCCGCGACCGAAGGTTCGTCGACTACGCTGAGAGCGCATTCCCTTCTTGCGCGAGATACGCTGACAGCGTACGGTCCCGCATGGAGTTCGACTTCGACCCCGCCAAGGACGCCAAGGTTCGCGCCCAGCGGGGATTCGGGTTCGCCGACGCCGTGGCGATCTTCGCCGGCAAGGTGCTGGAGCGGCGCGATACGCGTCAGGACTACGGCGAGGTCCGCATCATCGCCACCGGGCAGGCGCGCGGCGTCTTCTACACGGTGGTCTACACCGACCGCGGCGCGGTGCGCCGGATCATCACGGCATGGCCCGCCAACGAGAAGGAGCGCGCAGCATGGCACGCATCACGTTAGAGGAGGCGCTCGCGCGCGCATCCACCGTCGATCACGAGAAGCTCGCAACGACGTCCGAGGCCGAGATCCACGCCTACATGCGAGAGGACGGGTACGACCCCGACGCCTCGATCGATCCCGGCCAAGTCGTCTATCCACCGCGCGCGGTGCGCGAACAGTTCGGCCTGACTCAGGCGGCGTTCGCGGCGTGGGTCGGCATTCCGCTGGCGACGCTGCGCAACTGGGAACAGGGGCGCACGAGTCCCGACCCCTCGGCAAGGGCGCTGATGCGCGTGATGGCACGCGAGCCGAAGGCCGTGCGGCGCGCGCTCGGAAGCGTCGCCCCCGATCTTACGAGGAGATCGTCAGGGCAGCGCTCGAAACCGTAGTCTTCATCGCGGGCCGAGACACCGGTCAGGGCGCGTCGAAGTCCGGTCGCGGCACCGGGATCGTATCACTTGCCGGCGGCCGTCGGAGCGCCTTCGGACGTGCCCCTGGCCGCGTCGGGCGGATCCGACTTCGCAGGAGGGCCGGCCTCCGTCTTGGTATCCACCTTGGCCGCCTCCGGCTGGAGCAGCGACAGGGTGATCGCTCGCGTGGCGTGCTCGGCCATGCAGCGCAGGCCCAGATCGTTGAGCCGGAAATGGCGGCCCAGCATGTGCGCCTCGGTGGTGCGCTGGGTCGAGAGGAAGCGCATCGCCGCGTAGCGGTGGACCAGCGGCACCGCCTCGCGGCGGGCGACCTCCTGCACGGTGCGCACCATCTGCGTGTAGTAGGCGTCGTCGGCGAGGCTCTCGGTGAAGACCGGATCGATGAGCACGATGTCGATGCCGTGGGATTTCACCCACTGCACCGACTCGTCGAGGGCCTCGCCGAAGGCCTCGATGTCGACGCGGGCGAGCGCGTCGTTGGTGCCGACCTGCCAGACGACGAGATCCGGCTCCATCTCGGCGACCATGGAGCGGAGCCGCTCGCCCGCCCCGCTCGCCACCTCGCCGGGCAGCCCCCGCGCCTCGACCTCGACCTGCACGTCGGGCAGGGCCTGCTCCAGGGCGTTCTCCAGCTTGACCGGGTAGCTCGCCGAGGCGCCGAGCCCGGCCGAGGAGGAGCCGATCGCGAGCACGTGGATCGGCCGCTTCTCCTTAAGCGCGGCCTTGACCGCCTTGAGCCGGGCCAGGGTGTAGAGCTTGGAGCCGGGAACCCGGCACTCGGGCGACAGGCTCTGGTCGAGCGCCTCCGCCGCCGCGGGCGATGGTGCGGGCGAGGAGGCGGCCGGGACCGGCGCGGGCGCCGATGTCTCGCCGAGCGCGGGTGAGGCGAGGCTCAGGCCGAGGGGGAGGAGGACGGCGAGTCCGCGGGCGAGGCGGCGTCGGGGGCCTTGCGTGTCGGCCGCGGTCTGCGGGAACGCCATTCGACGAACCATGCGGTAAAACCCAGTGCGATCAGGCCGGAGCCTACGACCGAAATGTCAACGAAGATACCGCCGCCGGTTTGGAAGCGCACGAACTGTCCGCCGAGGCTCAACAGCGATCCCATCGAGAATACCGCGAGCGAGTTGCGCCCCAAACCCGACAGAAAGCGGGCGAGCGGACCGACATGCGGGGCGATGAGAGCGTAGACACCCTGGAACGCGAGCACCATGCCGCAGAAATGGATCAGCCGGGCGGGCGAGAGATAGGTCTTGTCGAAGGTGAAGACGAGGCGCGGCTCGGGCGCCAGCATCGGGTCGGGCCGCAATTCCAGAACCGCGAGCACGACGCCCACGATGACGATGACGATGCCGAGCGGCGTGAGGCGCCGCCACAGGCGCCGCAACCGCTCGGAGTCGCGTGTCACCTCGTTCGACAGGAAGCCCAGCACCAGCAGGAGCTGCCAGCAGAGCGGGTCGAAGAACCAGTCCCCCTCGCCCGGCCAGGACGGGAAGTTCCACTCGAAGACGAGGCTCGCCCCGTAGAGCGAGAGCGAGAGCGCCAGCAGAAGGACCCGGCTCGCCCGGCCGATCAGCACCACCGCCGGCGCGATGGCGATCAGCACCACGTAGAGCGGCAGGATGTTGAAGAAGCCGAGCTGGTGGGTGAGCAGCACGACCCCGACCATGGTCTGGATCGGGTCGGCGAAGAAGCCGCCGGCATTGTGCCATTCGAGGATGAGCGGGTTGTCGAGGTAGAGCGCGCAGCCCGCGATCATCGCGAGCGCCAGCGCCATGATCGTGATCTGCGCGCGGTACACCTCGACGGTGCGCGACAGGAGCCGCAGCACGGTGATGAGTCGCGGCTCCGGCAGGCCGTCGCGCCCGCGGGTGGCGAGCCCGATCGACCAGCCGGCCAGGAACACGAACAGCTCGGCGGCGTCCGAGATGCCGTACTGCGAGAAGGTGTAGCGCTCGAAGAAATTGCCGGGGATGTGGTTGATGAAAATCGTCACCAGCGCGAAGCCGCGCCAGAAATCGATCGCGTTCGGCTCGCGCATCAGGCTCCACGGTCCGGCGGTGTGACGTCGAAGCGGCAGGATCGCGGCCTCCCGCGCGGCGCGCGAGAGCGGCCGCACGGCGCCGTTCCGGGACCCGCGACCCGGAGCGGAAGGCGGCCGTCCTGATAGACCGCGCCGCGGTGGATTGGGAAGCGGGTGAGCGGTGACGAGGCTGCGATGACGGCTTTTCAGGCCGCCCCGCGCAGATGCCCCGCATGCCAGGCGCGGAGCGCCTCGAGGGTGACGATTCCGTCGGGCCAGACATGGCCCTGGAGATGGGCGTGCGGCGCGTCGGGCTCGCCGAGGTCGGAGACGGCGGAGAAGGCGCCGTCGAGGCGATGACTCTGCGTGTAGCGGCTGCGCGTGGCGAGCACCGGCAGGCCGGCGGCCAGCGCCGAGCGGATGCCGGCCGCCGAATCCTCGAAGGCGATTCCCTCGGACGGGTCGATGCCGAGGCGGTGGACGGCGAGCGCGAAGATGTCGGGCGCGGGCTTCTTCTGCGCCGCCTCGTCGCCGGCGGCGATCACGTCGAAGGGCTGCGCCTGGTTCGGGAAGTTGAGCCTGAGAAGCAGGTCGATGTTCGGCCGGCTGGTGGTGGTGGCGACCGCCAGCCGGACGCCCGCGTCCCGCGCCTGCTCGACGAGGCGCCGCACGCCGGGACGCAGGGCGAGGCCGCCGCTCTCCGCCAGCTCGCCGTAATAGCGGGTCTTGAGGTCGTGGATCTCCGGCATCCGGCGTTTCAGCCCGTCCGCCTCGCCCGGATGGAACTGCTCGATGTAGTGGACGAGCCGCTCCTTGCCGCCCATCACCTTGAGGAGTTCGGCGTAGAGGTCCGGCGACCAGTCCCAGGGCAGGCCGAGCGCCCGGAAGGCGCGGTTGAAGCCCTGGCGGTGAAGGTCCTCGGTCTCGGCGAGCGTCCCGTCGACGTCGAAGATCAGCGCCCTCAGCATCGAACGCCGTCCCGCCCGGTGGCCGCGCGGGCCGCCTCGCGGATCGCCGCGATGTTTGCCTCGTAGCGATCCGGCCCGCCCTTGAAGGCCGCCGAGCCGGCGACGAGGATGGTGGCGCCCGCGCTCGCCGCCGGCCCCGCGGTCTCCGCGGTGATGCCGCCGTCGACCGAGATGTCGATGGACCGTCCCGCCGTCATCGCCTTGACGCGCGAGACGGTCTCCAGCGCCGAACCGATGAAGCTCTGGCCGCCGAAGCCGGGATTGACCGTCATCACCAGCACGAGATCGACCATGTCGAGCAGCGGCTCGATGGCGGAGGCCGGCGTGCCGGGGTTGAGCGCCACGCCCGCGCGCTTGCCCAAGGATCGGATCGTCTGGAGCGAGCGGTGGATGTGGGGGCCCGCCTCGACATGCACGGTGATCGCGTCGGCGCCGGCCTCGGCGAAGGCGGCGAGGTACGGGTCGGCCGGGGCGATCATCAGGTGGACGTCGAAGACCTTGTCGGTGCAGGGCCGCAGCGCCTTCACCACCGCCGGGCCGAAGCTGATGTTGGGCACGAAATGCCCGTCCATCACGTCGAGATGGATCCAGTCGGCGCCGGCCTGCGCGATCGCCCGCGTCTCCTCGCCGAGCCTGGAGAAGTCGGCGGCGAGGATCGAGGGTGCGAGTAGGGTCATGGAACAGCTCGGAGCAACGATGCGCCGCCCCGCGTAAAAAAGCGCGGGCGGCCCTGGGAGGGAGGGACGTCCTGCAACCGATCTAGTGCATCGGCCGGCAAGATGCTCGCCGCCTTCGCGCAAAAAAGCCGGCGCGGCGAGGGCGGAGCGCCCCCGCAATCATCACGAGGACGGAAACGGGGGCGTCCTCTCCCGCTCCGGCCGGTTCCACGCGTTCGGCTGGTCCTCCGCCCCGGTGCCGAGCGGGCATTGCACGATCACGCTGTCGCTCCAGCGGCCGTACTTGTAGCCGATGGCCGGCAGGTAGCCGACGCGGGCGAACCCGCAGGCTTCGTGCAGGCGCAGCGAGGCCTCGTTGCTCGCGTCGATATAGCCGATCATCTGCCGGTAGCCGCCCGCGGCGCAGGCCTCGATCAGGGCCGGCAGGAGGCGCCGCCCGATGCCCGCGTGCAGGTGGTCGGGATGCACGTAGATCGAGTGCTTGAGGGCGTAGCGGTAGGCCGGGCGCTTGCGGAACGGGACGGCGTAGGCGTAGCCGGCGATCTGCCCGCCCCGCTCGGCGACGAGATGGGGCAGGCGCTTGCTGCGCATGGTCTTGCGCCGCCGCCGCAGCTCGTCGGGCAGCAGGCGCTCCTCCTCGAAGTCGCCGGTATCGCCGACGCCCTTGCGGATGTGCCGCTCGTAGATCGCGATCATCGCCGGCACATCGGCGTCCGACGAGGGCCGGATCACCACCTCCGTGCCGGGCAGGACCGACGCCGCGCCCGCTGCCATCAGGCGCCCTCGCGCACGACGTAGGTGTGGAAGCGGATGCGCCCGTCCGGATCGGTCTCGCGGTAGACGCCCTGGATCTCCGCCTCGAAGCCGGGGAACAGGTTAGCGGCCGCCTCGAACATCTTGAAATAGTCGAGCATGGGCTTCGCCCGCTCGTCGAGCCGCTCGCCGGGCAGCACCGTGCCGATGCCAGGGGGATAGACCAGCATCAGGGTGGTGGCGATGCGCCCCTCGGCTTCCGCGATCGGCACGTAATCGACCCGGTTGCGCGTCAGCATCTGCGCGGCGGCCTTGGGCGGCATCACCATCTCGGGCAGGTGCTCGGGCATGAACTGCTTGCGCTGGAGCGCCGAGGTGCCCGATTCGCGGTGGAAGCTGTGGTAGTCGGCGCAGAGGTCGCGCAGGCCCACGCCCCGGTAGCGCTTGGGCCGGCGGGCGACGAATTCCGGCATGGCCTCTTCGAGCGGCACGTTGTCGTCGTGCAGGCGCTTGAAGGCGACGAGGCCGGAGATCAGCGTGCCGGCCTTCGACGACTCGACGCCCGGCGTCAGCAGGAAGAGCAGCGAGTTGAGGTCGTTCTTCTCCGGCACGATCCGGTTCTCGCGCAGGTACTGCGCGACGATCGGCGCCGGCACGCCGTGCTCGGTATAGGCGCCCGTCTTCCGGTCGAAGCCGGGGGTGAGCACGGTGAGCTTGTTCGGGTCGGTGATGGCGAAGCCCGGCGCGACGTGGGTGAAGCCGTGCCACGCGGCGCCCGGCGTCAGCTCCCAGTAGCGGGCATCCGCGGCGAGCGCGTCGGTCGGGATCGATTCCCACGGGGTCTCGGTGCCGTCGGGGCCGGTCACCACGTCGGGCACGAAGGGGTCGAAGAACCAGCGCCGCTTCGGGTCGGCCTCGCGCTCCTCGAACTCCTTGCGGATGGCCCGGGCCTTCTTCCGCCACTCGATGCCGAGCCGGATCGTGTCGTCCCACAGCACCACGCCGGAGCGGCCCTTCATCATCTGCGCGCCGACGTCGAGGGAGGCGAACAGGGGATAGAACGGCGAGGTCGAGGCGTGGACGAGGAAGCTCTCGTTGAGCCGCTTGTGCTCGACGCGCCGGGTCTGGCCGCGGATATGCCCGTCGCGGGTGTGGATCTGCGAGGCCTGGGAGAAGCTCGCGAGCTGCTTGTGGGTCGATTGCGTGGCGATGATGCCGGGCGAGGTCTCGTCGAGCCCGGTCAGGCCCATGGCGAAGCGGCGCTGGTAGAGCGGGTGGAACTTCATGAAGCCCGCCCAGGCCTCGTCGAACAGGATGTAGTCGCACAGGTGGCCGATCCGCTCGACGATCTCCTGCGCGTCGTAGATCGTGCCGTCATAGGTGCACTGCTCGATCACCGCGCAGCGGAACGGGCGCTCCCGGCGCCACGCCTCCTTGTCCTTCACCAGCGGGTTGTCGCGTATCCGCTCGCGGATGCGCCCCTCATCGAGCGCCTCGTGGTAGATCGGGCCGATCAGGCCGTAGGCGTTGCGGTCCGTTTCCAGAAAAATCGGGATGCCGCCGGCGAGCAGCAGAGCGCCGTGATGGGCGGCCTTGTGGTTGTTGCGGTCGAACAGCACGAGGTCGTCCTCGGCCACCAGCGAGCCCAGCACGACCTTGTTCGAGGCCGAGGTGCCGTTGAGGACGAAGTAAGTCTTTTCGGCCCCGAAGATTTTTGCCGCTTCCTTCTGCGCCTTCAGCGCGGGGCCTTCATGGGTGAGGAGATCCCCCAGATCGAGCACCGAATTGTCCAGATCATCGCGAAAGATCGCTTCCCCCAAGTGCTCGACGAAGATGCGGCCGATCGGCGAGCGGTTGTAGAAGATGCCGCCGTTATGGCCGGGGCAGGTCCAGAGCTGGTTGCCCTCCTCGGCGTAATCGACCAGCGCGCCGAAGAACGGGGTCTTGAGCGTGTCGGCGTACTGCGTCACCCGGGAGACGAGGTTGCGGGCGATGAATTCCGGCGTCTCCTCCGCGAGGAAGATGTAGCCGTCGATGAAGTCGAGCAGCTCGACCGGGATGTCCTCCAGCCGCTTGCGGCGGACCATGATGACGATCGGCATCTCCAGGCCGCGCCGGCGCATCATGTCGATGAGCGCGGCGGCCTTGCCCTCGAGGCCGCGCTTTCCCCAATCCACCACGAGGCAGCCGACCGCGGAATCGGTCTGCACGGCGATCGAGGCGTCCTCGACGCGCCGCGCCCGCACCACCTCGAAGCCGCGCGACTCGACCGCCGCGACGATCTGCTCGACCCGCGCGCCCTCCAGATCATCCGGATCGAAGGCGGGGGTGCACATCAGCACGGTGAAGCGGCGGTGAAAATCCATGGAGCGGGGCTCTCCTCACGAACGGTATGTCTGCCTTTCCGGCCCATCCACGACGATTCGATGACACGCGCCGGCTCAGGCGCAACCCTGCGCCGCCTCACCGCAGCGTGAGGGGAAAGCTCAGTTCCGTGAAACCTTCGAGCGTGAGCAGGCCGGCCGGCGGCGGCGGGAACGGCGCGGCCGCCTGGGCGGCGCGGACCGCGCGCTCGCCGAGGGCGGCCGGGCCGTCCTCGATCTCGACGCCGTCGAGGCCGCCCTTCGCGTCGATCCGCACCCGGATCGTCACCTGTCCGCCGCGTCCCGGCGCCGGCGCCCGATCCGCCATGCCGATGCGATTGACGATGCCGGCGACCCAGGCCTTCGCCCGGGCATCGACCCGCGGCGCGGCCGAGCCGTTGTCAGGCAGCGCGGCCAGCATCAGCGCCGCGAGGAAGACCGTCCGGAGGAAAACCGAGACCAAGACCAGGAACTCCGCAACGAGGAACGCCGCAACGAAAAAGGGCGCCCTGCGGCGCCCCCGGAACGCGTGATCGTCAGCCGATCACATCCTGCTCTTCTTCTTCATCTTCTTCGACTTTATCTGTCCGCCGGAGCCGGACATCTTGTTCATGCTGCCCTCGGGCTTCACGCCGGTGGCGTTCGAGCCCGTCATCTGCGTGGTGTTTGCGCTCTGAGCCACGGCCGCCGTGCTCAGGGAAGCGGTGCCGACGAGGATCGCCGCCGCGAGGCCGATCACCTGTTTCATGAGCGTCTCCCGAATCTTATTGGCTTGTACTTGAACGCGACATCAACCGACGGCTGCGGCCGAGGTTCCTCGCCGGCGCGCGCCCTTCGTCGATGCAATGCAGCAACCGCGACGGGCGCGCGGCGCGTCAGAGGACGACTGAGGCGCCCCGGCGCAGGTGCTCGTCGAGGCGCGGCATGATCTCGACGAAGTTGCAAGGACGGTGGCGGTAGTCGAGCTGGCTCGCGAGGATGCCGTCCCAGGCGTCCTTGCAGGCGCCGGGCGAGCCCGGCAGCACGAAGATGTAGGTGGCCCCCGCCACCCCGGCGGTCGCCCGCGACTGCAGCGTCGAGGTGCCGATCTTGTCGTAGGAGATCCGGTGGAACACCGCCGAGAAGCCGTCCATGCGCTTCTCGAACAGCGGCTCGATCGCCTCGGGCGTGACGTCGCGCCCGGTGAAGCCGGTGCCGCCGGTGGTGATGATGACGTCTATGGCCGGATCGCGGATCCAGGCCTCGACCTTCACCCGGATCGACACCGCCTCGTCCGGCACGATGTCCCGATCCGCGAGCCGATGCCCGGCCTGCGTGAGCCGCGCCACCAGGGTGTCGCCGGATTTGTCGTCGGCGAGCGTCCGGGTGTCGGACACCGTCAGCACGGCGATCGAGAGGGGGATGAAGGCGCGGGGCGTCGGCTCGCTCGTCATGCTGCCGATGTTGTCCGATGGGCGGGCTTGGTCAACCGCCGCCTGACGTCGCGGGGGAGCCATGCACATCCCGGCCGAGCACCGCGTTGAGGCGCCGGGCCGCGCCGTGCTACGCGCGGAGCGATTTCGCGAGAGCGCGACACGTCCGAGGCTTTGGAAAAAAATGATCCCCCGCTACTCCCGTCCCGAGATGACCGCGATCTGGTCGCCGGAGAGCCGGTTCCGGATCTGGTTCGAGATCGAGGCTCACGCCACCACGGCCCTCGCCAACATCGGCGTCGTGCCGAAGGAGGCGGCCGACACGGTGTGGGAGAAGGGCCGCGACGCGGTCTTCGACGTCGCCCGCATCGATGAAATCGAGGCGGTGACGAAGCACGACGTCATCGCCTTCCTGACGCATCTCGCCGAGATCGTCGGGCCGGAGGCGCGGTTCGTCCACCAGGGCATGACCTCGTCCGACGTGCTCGACACCTGCCTCAACGTGCAGCTCACCCGCGCCGCCGACATCCTGATCAAGGATCTCGACGCGCTGCTCGCCGCGCTGAAGCGGCGCGCCTTCGAGCACAAGCTGACCCCGACCATCGGCCGCTCGCACGGCATCCACGCCGAGCCCGTCACCTTCGGCCTCAAGCTCGCCCAGGCCTATGCCGAGTTCGCCCGCGCCAAGGACCGGCTCATTGCGGCACGGAAGGAGGTCGCGACCTGCGCGATCTCGGGCGCGGTCGGCACCTTCGCCAACATCGACCCGCGGGTGGAGGAATACGTCGCCGCGCAGATGGGGCTCGCGCCGGAGCCGGTCTCGACCCAGGTGATCCCGCGCGACCGCCACGCCATGTTCTTCGCCGTGCTCGGCGTGATCGCGAGCTCGATGGAGCGCCTCGCCACGGAAGTGCGCCACCTGCAGCGCACCGAGGTGCTGGAGGCGGAAGAGTTCTTCTCCGAGGGGCAGAAGGGTTCGTCCGCCATGCCGCACAAGCGCAACCCGGTGCTCACCGAGAACATCACGGGCCTCGCCCGCATGGTGCGCGGCTACGTGACCCCGGCGCTGGAGAACGTGGCGCTCTGGCACGAGCGGGACATCTCGCATTCCTCGGTCGAGCGGATGATCGGTCCGGACGCCACCGTCACCCTCGATTTCGCGCTCGCCCGCCTCACCGGCGTGATCGACAAGCTCCTGGTCTACCCGGCCAACATGCAGAAGAACCTCGACCGGCTCGGCGGCCTCGTCCACTCGCAGCGGGTGCTGCTCGCGCTGACGCAGGGCGGCGTCTCGCGGGAGGATTCCTACCGGCTGGTCCAGCGCAACGCGATGCCGGTCTGGCGCGGCGAGGGCGATTTCCTGACGCTTCTCAAGGCCGATCCTGAGGTGACCGCCGTGCTCAAGCCGGAGCAGATCGAGGAGTGCTTCGATCTCGGCTACCATCTCAAGCACGTCGACACGATTTTTTCGCGGGTGTTCGGGCAGGCTTGATGCGTCCTGCACGGAACCTGCTTCGCGCCGGACCGCCGACGAACGCGACTGCCTGAAGAGACGAGCATGAGCCGCACCGCCTATCTCAACGGTGAATTCCTGCCCCTGGACGAGGCCCGCGTGCCGGTCATGGACCGCGGCTTCCTGTTCGCCGACGGGATCTACGAGGTCGCCGCCGTGCTGCACGGCCGCCTCGTGGACAATGCCGGGCATCTCGCCCGGCTCGACCGCTCGCTGTCGGAGATCGGCATCCGCAATCCGCACACTGCCGAGGAATGGGAGCGGCTCGAAACGCAGCTCGTCGAAAAGAACGGCGTGCGCGAGGGCCTCGTCTACATCCAGGTGACGCGGGGCGTGGCGGAGCGCGACTTCTCCTATCCGAAGGGGGACGTGGCCCCGACGGTGGTGATGTTCACGCAGGAGAAATCCATCGTGAACAACCCGATGGCCGAGGCCGGCGCGAAGGCGATCACCGTGCCGGACCTGCGCTGGAAGCGGCGGGACATCAAGTCGGTGGCGCTGCTGGCCCAGGTTCTCGCCAAGCAGCAGGCGGCGGAAGCCGGCGTCGCCGAGGCCTTCATGGTCGAGGACGGCGTCGTGACGGAGGGCTCCTCCTCCACCGTCTTCATCGTGACGAAGGGCGGTGCGCTGGTGACGCGCCCGCTCTCCCACGCGGTCCTGCCCGGCATCACCCGCAAGGCGGTGCTGGCGCTGGCGGAGGAGACCGGCCTCGCCTTCGAGGAGCGGCTCATCAACGCGCGGGAGCTGCCCGAGGCGGCGGAAGCCTTCTACACCTCGGCCTCGGCCTTCGTGATGCCGGTGGTGGAGATCGACGGGAAAGCTCTCGGCGACGGACGGCCCGGCCCGGTGGCCAAGCGTCTGCGGGAATTGTACTTCGCCTTCGCCGAGGGGTTGGTGGATTAACCGCCTTCTCCGGTCAATGGCGACGGGCGACGAGGAGCATCGCTCTCTAGAAGCGTGCTCCACCTTCGAACCTAAACACTGGTGTTTGCTCGGCAGCGTTCCGCGTCAGGCACGATGGCAGCATAGAGTTGCCGGAGAACGATTCGGACGCGAGATCCCTCTCAGCCGTCAAGGCGAAACCCGCCAAGCACAAGAACCCACGCTCACGCCACTGCTCATCCACATCACCTGCAGCCGCGGACGTAACGCCGAAAAACAAGAGAACGATCGCTGTCATCGGGCGCATACAATGTCTCCATCGCATCGGCTGCCATCCTGACAGGATTGATGGCGGGAGCATGGCGTCGAGACACGCACAGGTTTCAACGCAGGCGGGATGATTGTGCCCGGATCCTGACCTGACAGGAACGGGAAGGCGCGCGCGTCCGTTGGTTCCCGAAGGACCACCGAGGACGCGATGACCTTATCGAAGAACATGGTACGCGCCGCCGCGCTGCTTACCGCCCTGCTGGGCACGGCGGCCTTCGCCCAGGATCCGACCGTGCCGCAGCGCGGGCAGGACAGCGATCCGAAACTGCCGCCTCCCCAGGAGCAGGTGCCGGAAAAGGTCCGGCCGGAGAGCGACACGACCGGCAGCACGCTCAGCGAGAAGCTCGAGAAGTCGGACGGGGTGATCAAGCCGCCCGCGGGCGTCGATCCCGAGATCAAGACGATCGCCCCCGAGCCGACCCCGAACTCGACCCCCATCATCAAGCCGCCGGGCAACGCCAAGTAACGCGAGGCCCGAGCGGAGCGGTCCCCAAGGGTCGGGGCCGCTTCGCTTGACCTGCCTGCCCAGATCGCCGAAGACGCCCCCGTATGCTCGATCCCCCGGCTCGACGGCCGGGGTTTTCGCGCGTGGCGCAACCGCTTGGCGCCCGCGCCAGCGATTGCGAGACAGGTCAGACGCGCATGGCGAACGTCGTCGTCGTAGGCGCCCAGTGGGGCGACGAGGGCAAGGGCAAGATCGTCGACTGGCTCTCGGAGCAGGCCGACATCGTCGTCCGATTCCAGGGCGGTCACAATGCCGGCCACACGCTGGTGGTCGGCAGCGCCGTCTACAAGCTCTCCCTGCTGCCCTCCGGCGTGGTCCGCCCGAACACGCTCGGCGTGATCGGCAACGGCGTGGTGCTCGACCCCTACGCGCTGGCCTCCGAGATCGACCGGCTCGCCGGCCAGGGCGTGACGGTGACCCGCGAGAACCTGCGGGTGGCCGACAACGCGACCCTGATTCTCTCGCTCCACCGCGAGCTCGACGCGCTCCGCGAGGACGGGGCGCAGGGCACCAAGATCGGCACGACCAAGCGCGGCATCGGCCCCGCCTACGAGGACAAGGTCGGCCGGCGCGCCATCCGCCTGATGGATCTCGCCGAGCCCGAGACCCTGCCGCCGAAGATCGAGCGGCTGCTCGCCCACCACAACGCCCTCCGCCGCGGCTTCGGCCTCGAAGAGATCGCCGAGCAGACGATCCTCGACGAGCTGACCGGCATCGCCGAGCGGGTGCTGCCCTATCAGGACACCGTCTGGCACCTGCTCGACGAGGCGCGCCGGGGCGGCAAGCGCATCCTGTTCGAGGGCGCGCAGGGGGCGCTGCTCGACGTCGATCACGGCACCTACCCGTTCGTGACCTCCTCCAACACCGTGGCGGGCCAGGCGGCGACCGGCTCGGGGCTCGGGCCGCGGGCGATCGGCTACGTGCTCGGCATCGCGAAAGCCTACACCACCCGCGTCGGCGAGGGTCCGTTCCCGACCGAGCTGCACGACGCGATCGGCCAGCGCATCGGCGAGCGCGGCCACGAATTCGGGACCGTGACGGGCCGCAAGCGCCGCTGCGGCTGGTTCGACGCCTGCCTCGTGCGCCAGACCGTGCAGACCTCGGGCATCGACGGCATCGCCCTGACCAAGCTCGACGTGCTCGACGGCTTCGACGAGATCCGCGTCTGCACCGCCTACGACATCGACGGGCAGCGCTTCGACCATCTCCCCGCCAGCCAGGCGGCGCAGCAGCGCGCCGTTCCGGTCTACGAGACGATCCCCGGCTGGAGCGGCACCACGGCGGGCGCCCGCTCCTGGGCCGACCTGCCGGCCCAGGCGATCAAGTACGTGCGCCGGATCGAGGAGCTGATCGGCGCGCCGGTGGCGCTGCTCTCCACCTCGCCGGAGCGCGACGACACGATCCTGATGCACAACCCCTTCGAGGATTGAGGCCCGGACGGCGGGTAGAGACAGGCAGATCCGGGCACGATGGCCGACTATTATCCGCTGCTGGCACGCGCGCTCGACGCCCTGCCCGACCGATCCCCGGCCCTGCGCCGGGCCGTCTACGATCGCGCGCGCAGCGCCCTAATCGCGCAGCTCCGCTCCCTCGATCCGCCGGTGCCCGAGGCGGATATCGACCTCGAACGTCGGGCGCTCGATACGGCGATCGGGCGGCTGGAGGCCGAGTACGAGACGCCTCCGGCCGCGGCCGAGGTGCCGGCGAAGGCGCCCGAACCGGCGCCGCCCGAGCCGCCCCCTCCTCCCGCATCCGAACCGCCGCGGCCCGAGCCGCTCTCGCCCGGCCCCCTGCCGCCGACGCTGCCGGAACCCGAGCCGCCGCAGAATCCGGACGAGCCGCTGGTCCTGCCGCCCGCCTCTGTCCCGGCCGGGATCGTGTCGGACCCCGGTCCCGCGGAATCCAGGCCGCCGGGCGAGACCGTGCCGTTCATGCCGCCGCCCCGCCGGGTGCGGGTGGACGAGGCCCTGAAACCCACACCGGAGCCCGCACCGGAGACGGCCGACGGCTTCATCCCGTCGCCATCCCCCGCCGCCGAGGCGGGGGTCGACACCGCGTCCGCCGAAGCCGCTCCCGAAGCGAACGGGGCCGGCGAGCCGGGCAATGGCCGTCAGCGGCCGCGTATCGACGTCGTGGCGCCGCCCGCGGGCCGTTCGCGCCTGCTGCGCAACCTGTTCGTCGGCGGCGTGCTCGCGACGGTGATCGCGCTGATCGCGGTGGCCGCCTTCTTCCTGCGCGATAAGCCGTCCGACCTTCAGCAGAGCGCGGCCGAGCAGGAGGTGCCGGCCGAGCAGCCGGACGCGAAATTCTCGGACCGGGTCGGGGGCGAGCGCAACGAGGCCGAGGCCCGGCCCAGGCCGGCCGCTCCGGGCACCGCGCCGGCACAGCCGGAGGTCACCGTCTCGCAGCGGGCGATCCTCTACGAGGAGAACCAGAGCGATCCGCGCGCCCAGCCGATCGCCACCAACGGCCACTCGGTCTGGCGCGTGGAGGCCGTGAACGGCGCGCAGGGCGAGCCGTTGCAGACGGTGCTGCGCGCCAACGTGGAGTTCCCGGATGCGGGGATGACGCTGGCGATGACCATGCGCAAGAACCTCGACGCGACGCTTCCCGCCTCGCACACGATCGAACTCGCCTTCACCAACACGGGCGAGGCCGGCGCGAAGCGCGCGGTGCAGAATATCGGCCTGCTCCAGCCCAAGGACGAGGAGGCCGCCCGCGGCTCACCGGTCTCCGGGCTTCCGGTGCGGGTCCGCGAAAACCTCTTCCTGATCGGCCTGTCCTCCCTGAAGAGCGACCTGGACCGCAACACCGAGCTGTTGCTGCACAAGAACTGGTTCGATCTGGCGCTGACCTACACGAGCGGCCAGCGGGCGGTCATCAGCTTCGAGAAGGGCGCTGCCGGCACCCAGGCGCTGCAGTCCGCCTTCGCGCAGTGGCGGGAGTGATAGGGTCTCCGGCTGATCACCTCGATCGTCCCTTCGTCATTGCGAGGCGAAGCCGTGGCAATCCAGGGCGCGCCTTTTCCGGAGGGGTCGCGCCCTGGATCGCTTCGGCTTCGCCTCGCGATGACGGAGTGAAGCGGCGCCCTCACGAAAAAACCCGGCCCCACGAGGGCCGGGTTTTTTCTTGTCGGATCGGATCAGGCGAGCCGCCTACGAAATCCGGGCCTCGGTCCGCGGCAGCTCGCGGGTCGCGAGGTTGCGCTTGACCGCCTCCTGGACCTTCTCGAAGGCGCGCACCTCGATCTGGCGGACGCGCTCGCGCGAGACACCGAACTCGCCGGAGAGATCCTCCAGGGTGATCGGGTCGTCGGCCAGCCGCCGCGCCTCGAAGATGCGCCGCTCGCGCGGGTTCAGCACGCCGAGGGCGTCGCGCAGGGCCGAGAGGCGGTTGCGCCCCTCCTCCTCGCGGGCGAGCACGGTCTCCTGGCTCGGGCTGTTGTCGACCAGCCAATCCTGCCACTCGCCCTCCCCCTCCTCGCGCAGGGGCGCGTTGAGCGAGGTGTCGCCGGACAGGCGGCGGTTCATGTCGATCACGTCCTGCTCGGGCACGCCGAGCGAGGTGGCGATCTGCTGGACCTGCTCGGGGCGCAGGTCGCCCTCGTCGAGGGCCGAGATGCGGCCCTTGGCCTTGCGCAGGTTGAAGAACAGCTTCTTCTGGTTGGCGGTGGTGCCCATCTTCACGAGCGACCACGAGCGCAGGATGTATTCCTGGATCGCCGCCTTGATCCACCACATCGCGTAGGTGGCCAGCCGGAAGCCCTTGTCCGGATCGAAGCGCTTGACGGCCTGCATCAGGCCGACATTGCCCTCGGACACGACTTCGCTGATCGGCAGGCCGTAGCCGCGATAGCCCATGGCGATCTTGGCCACGAGGCGCAGATGCGACGTCACGAGGCGGTGGGCGGCTTCGCGGTCGCCCTCGTCGCGCCAGCTCTTGGCGAGGGTAAACTCCTCCGCCGGCTCCAGCATCGGGAACTTGCGGATCTCATCGAGGTAGCGCGAAAGGCCTCCCTCATTGGCGAGCACGGGCAGAGCGCCGGCCATGTGCACCTCCTTCAACAGCCCCCCTGTCGGGCGGGCTCCAAGCGAACGGCCGCTCCCTTGAGTGATCTCTCACGAAACTCCCGTTGCGCCGACATGCCCATCGCTGAAGCAGGCTGTGGGCGGGAGTTTCGCGAGGCACTCTGAGCCGGCCACGCCGCTTCCCATCTTTAATGGAAATCCGTGATGCCCGGTAGCGACCAACGCTGTTCACGCAAGGGTCCCAACGCGCGAACCGGAGTCCGGGTTTAACGTCTCACGGACGCATTGGGGTCGCAGTGCCGAAACGCACTTTCTTAGCCCCCTCTCAACGGTTCGCTGGAACCGGGCCGTCGCCGGGCCGCGTCACGCGCCGCGAAGCTGAAACCGCTCGGGGATGCTCGCGGGCGGGCGCGCGTCGAGGAAGCGCAGGACGTCGCCCGCCGGTTGCGGGCGGGCGAGATGGTAGCCCTGCATGAAGGGGCAGCCCATGGCCTGGAGCGTGGCGAGGTCGTCCGCCGTCTCGACCCCCTCGGCCACGACTTCGAGGCCGAGGGCCCGGCCGAGGCCGAGCACCGCCTGGACCAGGCCGCGCTTGTCCTCGGCCTCGGTCAGTCCCGTGACGAGGCTGCGGTCGATCTTGACCCGGTCGGCCCGCAGCTGACGCACCGAGGCCAGCGACGAGTAGCCGGTTCCGAAGTCGTCGAGCGCCATCCGGATCCCGGCCCGCGACAGCGCCAGCAGCTTGCCCTGCACCGCCTCGATGTCGAGTGCCGTCTCCTCGGTGATCTCGATCTCCAGGGCGGTCGCCGGCAGGCCGAGCAGCCGGAGGCGCCCGAGCACGATCTCGTCGACGGCGACCTGAGCCATCTCCCGCGGCGAGACGTTCATCGCCACCGAGAGGTCGTGACGGCCCCGGTCGCGCAGCGCGCACACCATCCCGCACACCTGCTCCAGGATGAAGCGCAGCAGCGATTCCGTCAGCCCGGCCATGGCGGCGGCGGCGATCAGGTCGCCCGGCGGCACCCAGCCATGCACCGGATGGTGCCAGCGCACCAGCGCCTCCAGATTGGTCACGCTGCGGCCGTCCTGGCCGAAGATCGGCTGGAACCACACCTCCAGTTCGCCCTCGGTCAGGGCCAGCGAGAGGTCGCGCTCGCAGTCGCGCCGCATCTCGAGGCGCACGCGCAGGCCCTCGTCGAACAGGCGGAAGTGATTGCGGCCGGAATGCTTGGCGGCGTAGAGCGCCTCGTCGGCGCAGCTCAGGAGATGCGTCAGGCTGTCCGCCGGGTGCGGGCAGATGCCGATGCTCATGCCGAGCCGGCCCGTATCGAAGCTCTCGAACGGTTCGGCCACGGTGCGGATGAGGCGATCCGCGAGCGCGGCCGGGCTCTCGACCACCCGCGCGGTATCGTAGGCAAGGGCGAATTCGTCCCCGCCGAGGCGGGCCGCGTCGCAACCCGCCGGCAGGGCGGTGCGGAGCCGGCGGGCGACCTCGGCGAGGACGCGGTCGCCGGTGGTATGGCCGTAGACGTCGTTGACCGACTTGAAGCCGTCGAGGTCGAGCAGCATCAGGCAGAGGGCTTCCCCGGCGGCCAGCCGCTCCTCCGCCCGCTGGACGAAGCCCGCGCGGTTCAGGAGGCCGGTCAGGCCGTCATGCGTCGCCCGCTGGCGCATCTCCTCCGCCAGGGCGCTCGCGCTCGCGTGGGCCGCCTTGCGCGCCTCGGCCAGGGCGGTCGCCTCGTTCTTCAGGCGGCTCGTCTCGCGAAACCCTCGCTCGGTGGCGATCGTGCTGCGGATCAGCGCGGCCAGGTACAGCAGCACGGCGGCGGCGAGGCAGTCCCGATCGAAGCCGCCGACGGCGATCAGGCAGACGGTCGCCGACAGGAGCGGCGGCGTGATGAAGCAGATCGGGATCCGCGCGTAGGCGATGCCGTGCGTCACCGCTCCGGCCGTGATCCCGCAGGTGATGGTGAGATAGAACAGCGTCTGCGCCGTGGTGTAGCCGTCGCTGAGGACCGGCAGGAAGGCCCAGACGGAACCGGAGAGCAGCGCCACGAGGCAGGCCAGCCGCAGGTGCCGGTCGATCGAGCGGGCGGCGGCCTCGCCCGAGATCGTGAGTTCGTCCGGAGGCATCGCCAAGCCCGCGCAGGGCGCGCGGCAGAGCCCCAAGCGCAGGAGGTTCACGGCCATGGATGCGGCGAACCAGAGCCCGCCCACCGCGCCGTACCCCGAATTCAGGGCCACCAGGAAGCTCGCCAGACCGAGCAGCATGTTGATGGGCAGCGCCTGCTGCACGCTGGCCCGCACCGCGTCGAGCTGGTCGCGGCGGATCTGCCGATCGAGATGCGGCCCGGTGCTCGGACGTGGGCGCATGGAGAACGAGCCTGGATCAGACGCTTCGGAGATGAAGCGTACTGCTTCTACGGGCAAAGACGTAACAGATGGTTGAAGCCCGCTCGCCTTCGCGTTGCCGGTCGAGACGTCGAAATGGTCGCCGCAAGCCAAGGTTCGACTTCGTCTCTGCCTGAGATGATCTTTCGGCAATGGAGGATGAGACCGGCAGGCAAGCGAGGGAGCCGTGTCTGCACCATCGATGGCCCCGGCCCGATCGGCGTCTCGGTTCGGAGGGAGCCGACTTCCAGCGCGGTTTCGGCCTCGTCGCGCTCCCCTCGCGCCAGCGTCGGGACCGTGCCCGCGCTCGTCGGCCACCCGTCCGGCGGGCCTGTCTCACCCCTTCTTGCGCAAGGGCCTCACGAGGCAGCCGGCACTCGGCACGAACCCGTTCGCGGCGCAGAAGTCCGGCAGGCCGGGCTCCTCGGCGGCGGCCAGGATCTGGATCGCGCCGCAGCCCGCCATCCGCGCAGCCTGTGCGGCGGCCTTCAGCAACTGGCGGCCCACGCCGCGGCGGCGTCCGTCGGGGGCAACCAGCAGCATCGTGATCTGCGCCGTCAGCGAGGCCTGGTCGAGCACCGGGTACCAGTGCAGCACCACGATTCCGCTCGGCGGCCCCCATTCGAGGGCGAGCAGCGCCGTACCGTGGCCGTAACGAAGGGCCTCGAGTTGCTCGGCCAGGCGATGCGAGGGCACCGGATGGCCCGCGGCGCTCAACAGCTCCGCGAGTCCCGCCGCGTCGGCCGGCAGCGCCGAGCGGATCTCCAGTCCATAGCGGCTTCCCAAAAGCGCCTCCGCCCGATGCCGTCCTCACCCTGCAGCGCGGCGCCGAGGACCGACCGCGCTCGCTCCCGGCCCGGGAGGCGGGTGATCCACGGTCGCGGCCCCAGAGGCAAGGCGATGCGCACTCTTTTCGAGCGCGCACGCTCCCCACATCGGATCGGGGCGGCGGGGTGTCGACGGTTCACCTCATGCGAGGGCGGCGAGCAACCGCGAAAAATCGTCCGGCAAAGGGCTCTCGAAGCGCAGGCGCGCGCCGGAGCGCGGGTGAAGGAAACCCAGTTCAGCCGCGTGCAAGGCTTGCCGTCCGAGATCCTGCAGGGCGGCGCGGGCAGGCTCGGCGAGCCGGGCCGCCTTGGTCTTGAAGGCGCCGCCATAGACGGGATCGCCCAGGAGCGGGTGACCGCGGTGGCTCAGATGGACCCGGATCTGATGGGTGCGGCCGGTTTCCAGGCGGCAGCGCAGCAGCGCGACGATGCCGTCGGCACCGGGCAGCGCCTCGACCCGGTAGTGGGTGATCGCCTCCCGCCCCTCGCCCTCGCGGACCACGGCGATCTTCTCGCGGTTGTGGCGCGAGCGGGCGAGATTCGCGCGGATCGTGCCCGCCCGCGGCTCCGGCACGCCCCAGACCAGGGCGAGATAGGCCCGCTCCAGCGCCCCGCTTCGGCCGTGGTCGGCGAATTGCGCCGAGAGACCCTGGTGGGCGAGGTCGTTCTTGGCGACGACGAGCAGCCCGCTCGTGTCCTTGTCGAGACGGTGCACGATGCCCGGCCGGCGCACGCCGCCGATGCCGGACAGGCTCGCGCCGCAATGGGCGATCAGCCGGTTCACCAGGGTGCCGTCCTCGTGCCCCGCCGCCGGATGCACGACGAGGCCCGCCGGCTTGTCGATGACGATGAGATCCTCGTCCTCATGGATGACGGTGAGCGGAAGCGCCTCGCCCAGCGGCTCAGCGGGGAGCGGCGCCGGAACGCTGAGATCGATCCGGCTGCCGGCGGCGACCTTGCGGGCGGGATCGCGGACCACCGCCCCGTCGCAGCGCACGAGACCGTCGCGCACCAGCGTCTGGAGCCGGGCGCGGGAAAGATCGTCGAAGGCCCGGGCGAGGACGCGGTCGAGTCGCTCGGGGAGAACTCCGTCGTCGCGGACGAGGCTGCGCGCTTCGTCCGCG
Organism: Methylorubrum podarium; assembly: GCF_040270385.1. Classification (NCBI taxonomy): domain Bacteria; kingdom Pseudomonadati; phylum Pseudomonadota; class Alphaproteobacteria; order Hyphomicrobiales; family Methylobacteriaceae; genus Methylorubrum; species Methylorubrum podarium. Next base: position 92,285 of record NZ_JBELQE010000022.1, read on the forward strand.
CCGGGAACCGTGGAATGCACCGTGGAGGACACCGTCAGGTTTCTCGTCGTTTCGCCCCGGAAAGCGCTTGCGGGGCCGGGGATGCCTCGCTATACGAACCCCCGTCGGCCCGGAAGCTCCCATCGTCTAGCGGTCTAGGACGTCGCCCTCTCACGGCGAAAACAGGGGTTCGAGTCCCCTTGGGAGCGCCACCGGCTCAATCACCCTAGAAAATCTGATTTTTCTTGCTGTGCGAAAGCCTGCGCGTGCGGGCTGAGGCAGGGCAATCCGCGCCTTATGCTGGCGCGAGCGGAAACTTCTATTGGCGGGTGACTTTGCGTCATTCGCATGTCGGGCGATGAGAACGTCCCCCTAATCGTCGGCCCCCTCCCCTCTCTGGTCGCCGGTACACATCGCGCGTGAGCAGACCGGCCCCTGCCGCGAGTGCCCTGGACAACGAAAAGCCCGCTGCCTTTTCCGGTCAGCGGGCTGTGTGTCGATGTGATGGTGGTCGTCGTAGTGTGTGTGTTTGGTTGCGGGGGCTGGATTTGAA